>JAQWJX010000035.1:0-2003 GCA_029248145.1 Schleiferiaceae bacterium
AATGGCGATGTTGATAGCGGGCCTAAAGCATTAGAATACCGCAATAAATATGGTGTTGACGGCATTATGATTGGACGTGCAAGCATTGGCTATCCATGGATTTTTAATGAGATCAAACACTATTTCGAGCACGGCGTTGAGGCAAAAAAGCCGACAGTAGAACAGCGAGTCGCAGCTGCACGAGAGCACTTCGAATTGAGCTTAAAATGGAAAGAAGAGCGCTATGCAATCATGGAAACGCGAAAGCATTACACCAACTATTTTAGAGGGTTGAGTCATTTCAAACCGTACCGTACGAGATTAGTTACGTTGGAGAACCCTAACGATGTATTACTCACCTTAGATGAGATTGAGTCAGAATACATTGCGAAGTACGGGAACGATCAGGACGGGCCACAATCCGTTTCTACGTTAACCTATAAGACGGAGCGTTAGGTTTCGTTTATTTGTTGAATCACTTTACCGGTCGACCACATAGATATGGCGGTTCCTATGCTTAAAACGATGGATGTCGTTAGCAAATAATGCTTCCATGAAAGAACGACTGGGTAATACTCTTGAATGTAACCAGATCCAAGAGATACGACACCGACGTATTTTTGAATAAGAATGATGGTCGTCCCTAGACTTAACCCAACTGCCCATCCTGCAAGTACTATGAGGAGTCCGTTTTTAAAGAAGATGGATCGAAGCTGTGCGTTAGATGTTCCCATCGACCACAGCGTATAGATGTCGCTTTTTTTCTCTAAAGCAATAATCGTTAGGGCCGAAACGATCCCAAAGCTGGCGAGAACAACAACGAATGCAAGAATAGCCAATACCACAAGCCTTTCAGAGCGCATCACCTTAAAAAGTGTGGCTTCTTGTTCTAATCGGTCTGCGGTGATGGCGCGGTCTCCAAAGTACGCTTCGATTGATTTTCTCAACGCATTATCATCATCATAGACTTCGAGATAGGATGGGTGTTTGGCACCGGTAAAGGTTTGGACCCAACTTTTCGGCGCTATGGCTTTATTGACATCATAATCTGGCTGCACAGTATGAATGGAGGTGACAAATACATTTTTTGCTCGCACTGCATCACTTAGGTTGAGCGCCGTGGTTGTAGCGTCTATTTTAGGTAAGTAGACCGTAATGATCGGTGGAGGGTTCGCGTTAGAAACCCCGAGATGGTAGGCCACTCCTGCTCCTAAGGCCAATGTGTTTTCACCAAGATCGAGACTGGGATCGGCCTGGGTAAGGAGGTGTTCGCTTAAACGGTGCTCCCGAATATATTCATCGGAGACGCCTAATACATAAGTGATGTGTTGATTCTCGCCTTGAGCAAGTAACACACGTTGCTCGTAAACGGGTTCAAATATGGACGCTGGATAACGTGCAGCCTCTGTATTGATGTAAGCAGAATCTTCTGCTGAGAGCACGAGATTAGGTCCATTGGCAGGGCTGATTTTGAGCGGGGGGTTTGCATCTTCGAATTGGTCCGCTACAAGATCTTCAAGACCGGCAAAAGCACTAAGAACTACGGTCATCGCAGCCGTACCAAGGGCCAGTCCCACTAAGGCTGTTAAGGACATCAGGCGAATCGCTCCCAATTTGCCTAAAGCAACGAAGTACTTTCTTGCGAGGAATGTAGAGAACGACTGCACAGTCTTTATTTAATGGGACTTTCGCCGTCGCCGCGAAGTAAACGTTCGATGTTTTCTTCGTATTCCAAACTGTCGTCGGTGCGCAGAATGAGTTCAGGAACGACGCGTAATTGGTTTCCTACACTATGGCCTAATGCGCCACGAAGTTTCGTGTTGTTCAATTGTAAGAATTCCTCGACTTCCTTCGTTTTATCCACAGGGAAAATGCTGATGTAGATTTTTGCCACACCTAAATCGGGGCTGACGCGCACTTTAGACACGCTCAGTAGTGTGCCGGAGAAATGTTCACGGGCCAATTTTTGAAGGATGGTTGCCATCTCCTTCTGAAGAAGTTTGGCAATCTTGAGTTGTCTAGTG
>JAQWJX010000060.1:0-8549 GCA_029248145.1 Schleiferiaceae bacterium
TTTTCCGGTACTGATGTGAAAAACGTGGAGTCGACTGTTGTATTTCTTAGCCAAATCTACGGCCGTAGATGAACTTAAATAACAGGCTTGCGCACTTCGAATCACAGGATGTTGTGACATAGGAATATTTTCACCATACTCCGCTTTTGCACGCTCTAAGTTTGCTTTAATAGTGGCTTCATCCTCACAATGTGTGATCAGCTGATGGTCCAATTGAAAAATCCCTTCTAAGGTTTTCTGTTCGTCAACCAACATATTACCTGTAGAAGAACCCATGAATATTTTTATACCAGCTACATCGCGATTACTCACCTTCTTCAACTCTTCGAGGTTATCGTTTGAAGCACCCATATTAAAGCTATAATTAGCCAACGAGACCTCTGCTGCACGTGCATACTTCTTTTCCAACTCCTCTATCGTGAGGGCTGCTGGCTTAGTATTGGGTTGCTCCATATAGGAGGTAACTCCTCCAGCTACCGCAGCACGCGATTCTGAATGAATATCACCTTTATGTGTAAGCCCAGGCTCTCTAAAGTGCACTTGGTCGTCGATAATTCCTGGTAAGAGGAATTTACCGTTGGCATCGATTATAGTTACATTCCCATTTTTCGGGCCGATAGAGTCATCTATTTTCGAGATTCTACCGTTTTCTACGAGTAAATCCCCTTCAATGACTTTACCCTCATTGACCATGCGGGCATTTTTAATGAGATACGATTTCAACATTTATGAGTAGGGATTATTTAGGGTTTGGTAAACCAACTCCAAATTTTCAGTTTTATGACGCCAAAAATGGCTTCTTTGATAATTCCACTTGACATTTTACTTGTGCCTTCTGTGCGATCAGTGAAAATAACTGGGACTTCCCGTACAACCAGTCCTTTTCGCCAAGCGGTAAATTTCATTTCAATCTGGAATGCATAACCAACGAAATGGATTTTTGAAAAGTCAATCGCAGCTAATGTTTCACGCTTGTAGCATTTAAAACCGGCAGTGGCGTCCTGAATAGGCATTCCAGTGATGAAACGGACATACACTGAGGCGAAATAACTCAATAATACTCTACTCATGGGCCAATTCACCACATTTACGCCTTGAACGTAACGTGAACCAATACTTACATCAGCGCCATTTTCGCATGCCTCAAGCAATCTTGGTAAATCCTTCGGGTTGTGGGAGAAATCACAATCCATCTCGAAGACATAGCTATATTCACGAGCCAAAGCCCACTTAAAGCCATGGATGTAAGCCGTTCCTAAACCAAGCTTACCCGAACGTTCTTCTAGATGAATACGTCCCCCGTGAGCTTGCATCAACCTACGCACCAAATCCGCTGTTCCGTCTGGTGAACCGTCATCAACGATCAATACCTCGTAGTCCCCTGGCAAAGCCATGACGGTGTTGAGCATCTTTTCGATGTTTTCAATCTCGTTGTATGTGGGTATAATGACTAATGCGCGTGACATGCAGCAAATGTAGGAAAGAAAGCGCTAGTTTAGTGGTATGAACTGGGATGTGTATACACGAAAAATTCGCTGGAAGATTGCGCTCATCGCATTCGGCACAGTCATTGGCCTTGCTTCTTTGTTTTACACAGAATCTTTCTTAAAAGAATTGCGTGCAGAGGAGGAACTAAAAATTAAACGCTGGGCCGAAGCCGTAGAGGCAGTATTCTTTGCAGAAGATGATGTAAATCTTAGCTTCTACACCCAGATCATACAGGACAACACGACCATTCCCGTCATCCTAACTGATAGCGAGGGCACCATTATTGCACACCGCAACCTTAAAACTCCGGAAAGCAATCCCGATAAGTACCTTGCCCGAAAATTAGAAGAATTTAAATCGAGCGGTAGTGTTTTGGAAAATTCATACGCAGATGGGCAAATCAATTTCCTCTATTACAAAGGGTCCAACCTACTCACGAAATTACGCCTCTACCCACTCATCCTATTGGGCGTGATCGGTGTGTACATGCTCATAAGCTACATGGCCTTTTCAAATGCCCGTCGCTCTGAACAAAATAAAGTTTGGACCGGTATGGCGAAAGAAACTGCGCACCAGATCGGGACTCCTTTGAGTGCATTGATGGGCTGGTTGGCGTACCTTAAAGAGCAGTATCCTCAGGAAATCGCATTTGGGGAAATGGAAAAGGACATAGACCGATTAACGGATATTACCGATCGCTTCAGTAAAATAGGCTCGCAACCCGAACGAACTGACAATAATCTAGACGAGACTGTGACCCGTACGGTAGAATACTTAAGAAGTAGATTGGGTAAAAAAATCACGCTATCCCTCGAAATGGAAGGTGCAAAAGCATCGAATCATAACCAACAACTGATCAGTTGGGTCCTCGAAAACATGATTAAAAATTCTGCGGATGCAATGGACGGTACGGGCGTAATCGCTGTCGAAAAGAAAATACAATCAGGCCGCGCCGTGGTGCGGATTAGAGATACGGGACGTGGTATTGCTCCTGCTGATCAACGTAAAATTTTCGAACCTGGTTTTACAAGTAAAAGTCGCGGATGGGGGCTAGGACTGAGTCTTGCCAAACGAATTGTCGAGGAATACCATGGTGGAAAATTAATACTTGAGCAAAGTATTCCGGGAGAAGGAACAACGTTTAAAATTTCGCTTCCACTGGCTTAATGAACGCGACCACTCTCTATTTACACATCCCCTATTGCAAACAGGCCTGTCATTATTGTGACTTCCATTTTTCAACCCAACGTTCGACAGAATCTGCGGTGCTTGAAGCAATGCACGCGGAAATGGCAATGCGATCCATGCAAAAGCCCTGGAATGGAGCTACCATTAATAGCTTCTACTTTGGAGGTGGCACGCCCAGTTTTTTGGCGGTGACCGATCTAGCTCGCCTCATTGATAAAGCACAGTCGTTGTATTCTTTTTCGCCTTCCATTGAAATTACCCTTGAGGCCAATCCAGATGATATCACACCTGAAAAATTAGAGGCTTGGTATAGTATAGGGATAACGCGATTAAGCATAGGTCTACAAAGTTTTAATACCCTCGAACTTCAATCCATGAACAGGGCGCACGATGCATCGCATTCCATACAATGCTTGGAATGGATCGCAAACGGTCCTATTAAAAATTATAGCGTAGATTTTATGTATGGAATGCCAGGCAGTACGGTGGAAAGCTGGAAGCGACAATTGGAGCAATTGGCCGACTACCTTCCACCGCACCTCAGCTGCTATGCACTTACTGTTGAAGAGAAAACTGTGCTCTATAACGATGTACGCTCCGGAAAAACCACCCTACCTTCAGACGAGGTTATTGTCGCGCAATTTGAGGCCTTACGCGCATGGGCATCAGCACAGGGTTACACCCATTATGAACTCTCAAATTTCGCTCAACCCGATAAATACAGCCGACACAACAGCCATTATTGGAGTGGCCAACCTTATTTAGGTATAGGTCCCGGTGCACACTCCTTCGACGGGAAAAAGCGTTGGTGGAACATTTCAAATAACGTCTTATACGCTAAAGGGGCGGAGGTGCCCAGCGAAAAGCTGACTTTAATAGATCTACTCAACGAGCGACTCATGGTTCGACTGAGAACCGCAAAGGGATTTGTTTGGAAAAGTGATGTACCGGTCGGTCTAGACCATTCGCGACTAGAGCGAATGAAGCGGAACGTTCAAACAGCCGAGGCTAAAGGTTTAATAACGTGCACGGCAAATGGGTTCGCTATACTTCCTGATCAATGGATGCAGAGCGATGCCATTATAGCCGAACTGTTTTTAAGTCCTGAGGAACGCTAAGACCCTTTTTCACTGAAAAGAGCGTATCTTGAAATAAATCTAAATCACTACAACGCTTAGTATTTAACGTTACCGTGCAGTATGAAATTGACTATTGACTTTTCCAAACCCATCGCTGATTTAAGCCTAGCCGTTAGCGATGTTGCGCGAGCGTGGTATATCGATGCGCCTCAATTTTCACCGGTGGTATTGGGAGAATGGACGGGTAGTGTTGCTAACGGTGGAAGTGTGAATTTTTTCAATGTCCAGTTCAATCCGCATGCCCACGGAACACATACCGAAACCGCCGGACATATCACTGAAAAACGCCACAGCATCAATGAATATTTCCGCGATGTTATGACGAAGTCGCTCGTTCTTACCCTACTGCCTCAAGAAGGTCGAGTCCGGTTCGCTGACTTTCATGCGGTTTGGACTCAAGCCCAGGCTAAGGGCTGGACCTTCGCGACAAAATCCGTAGTATTCAGAACGAATACAGGTAATCACCCTGCCACGAAAAAGTTTAGTGGGACCGACTGGCCTTTTCTCGAAGCCGCCATTGGAACTTTTCTAAGGGAGCAAGGGGTCGATCATTTAATCATTGATCAACCCAGTGTAGACCAGGAAGAGGATGACGGGGCACTTGCTTGTCATCATGCATTCTGGGGACCACAACCTGAGGAATCTCTACACCGTACCATTACAGAACTGGCCCATGTGCCAATGTCAGTAGTCGACGGTCCGTATGCATTACTACTTCAGGTCGCACCAATAGAAAACGACGCTGCACCTTCTCGCCCACTGCTTTACAGTTTAGGCTAGACTTTCTTCACCTTTCTATTACGTGCATCTACAGCAGCTAATGTAGCCATGTTTACAATCTCACGCACCGATGCGCCTAATTGTAACACGTGCGCACTATTTTTTGTACCAATCAACATAGGACCGATCGCCTCAGCTGCTCCAAAACTCTGGAGCATTTTGTAGGTAATGTTTCCTGCTGCGAGATTCGGGAAAATAAACACATTCGCTCGGTGCCCTACGAGATCAGAAAAGGGGAAACTTTCTTCCAATAATTCTGGCTCTAACGCAAAATTTGCCTGCATTTCGCCATCAACAATCAAATCTGGGTGCTCTTTACGCAAGATTGCACTGGCCTTTGCCATTTTACGCGCATCCGGTCCGTTTGAAGAACCGAAATTAGAATAGCTCAAAAGGGCGACTTTCGGGGTAATGTTTGTTCGCTTAACAGTGTCAGCAACATTCAATACCATTTGCACTAAATCTTCAACCGTAGGATCCAAATTTATAGTGGTATCGGCGAAGAACATAGGACCACGTTTACTTAAGAGGATATACATTCCGGCCGCTTTACGCATGCCTTCCTCCATACCGATAATACGAAGAATAGGGCGTAAGGCTGTTGGGTACTTAACGGTCAAACCACTGATCAATGCATCTGCTCCGCCGTCGCGAAGCATCATATTTCCATAGTATTCGCGGGACTTAATTTTCGAGCGGCATTCACCCATGGTCCAGCCTCTACGTTTTCTGAATTCATACATCCGTGCAGCGTACATCTCGCGTCCATCACGGTCTGCCATTATATCAATGAATTCCGCTTCTTGAAGTTCCAACTGGTACTCTTCAATAATGGCTTCCATCTTTTCTTTTGAACCTAGTAGAATTGGTTTTGCTACGCCATTGCTTATCAAAATTTCTGCAGCCTTCAAAATGCGGTAATTATCTCCTTCAGTAAAGACAATGCGCTGTGGATGTCTGCGTGCATTTTCATTCAACAAACGGATAAACTTATCATCACGACCTAATCGGTCACTCAGTTCACGACTGTATGCCTTCCAATTCGTAATGGGTGCCTTTGCAACTCCACTTTCCATAGCTGCGCGTGCAACAGCAGGTGCAACCGTAGTTATTAAGCGCGGATCAAAAGGTTTCGGGATAATATATGTATGCCCAAAAGTTAAATTACTCTCGGAATAGGCAAGGTTAACAATCTCTGGAACAGGCTCTTTAGCCAATTCTGCAATGGCACGAACGGCAGCCAATTTCATTTCCTCGTTGATCTTCGTTGCACGAACATCTAAAGCGCCACGAAAAATAAACGGGAAGCCCAGTACATTATTCACCTGGTTCGGATTATCACTACGTCCAGTGGCCATAATAATATCCTCTCGTGCGTCCATAGCATCTTCATAAGTAATCTCAGGATCTGGATTTGCCAAAGCAAAAACAATAGGGTTTGGAGCCATGCTCTTAACCATAGCCTTAGATACAATACCACCCTTTGAAAGGCCGACAAATACATCTGCGTCTTTCATTAAATCTGCCAACTGTGCTTCTTTGTAATCTTTAGCAAAGATTTCTTTTTCAGGTGTCAGTTCACCGCGAGATGTAACAATGAGCCCTTTAGAATCACACATGAATAGGTTCTCCGACTTAACCCCTAATGCCAGATACAGCTTCGCACAGGAAATAGCAGAGGCGCCGGCACCATTAAAAACGACCTTGACTTCTTCAATATTCTTCTCGGAAATCTCTAGGGCATTCAGCAATGCTGCCGCAGTAATGATAGCGGTACCGTGTTGATCATCGTGCATGATAGGAATATCCAATTCCTCTTTCAGTCGTTGCTCGATGTAAAAACAATCTGGCGCTTTAATATCTTCTAGATTGATGCCACCAAAAGTGGGCGCAACCGCCTTAACTGCTTCAATGAATTTATCAGGATCGTTTGCATCCAGTTCAAGGTCAAAAACATCGATATCAGCGAAAATCTTGAACAGTACACCCTTTCCCTCCATCACTGGTTTTGAAGCCTCCGGGCCTATGTCCCCCAATCCCAAAACGGCTGTTCCGTTTGTTATCACCGCAACTAAATTTCCTTTAGCCGTGTATTTATAAACGTCTTCAGGATTCGCAGCGATCTCCATACACGGGTCAGCAACACCTGGCGAATACGCAATACTCAGGTCGCGTTGTGAGTTTGAAGGTTTTGTAGGAACTACCTCTATTTTACCGGGCTTAGGCATTTGGTGGTAGTGAAGGCTATCCTTCTTTTTAATAGGTCTCTGACTCATAATGAGTGAAAATTAGTATAAAAAGGTATTGAAAGGAAACCTTGTCGAATGGATTTCTGCAGCCACACGGTACAACGTTTTTCTCAATTCATCAATATTATTTTTGTCTTGCGCACTGATAAAGACAGCTCGTTCGCCAACCTTATTCATCCAAGTGCGCTTCCATTGCGCTAAATCGTAGTGTTCTTCTGTAAGCTCTAAATCAAATTCATCCGGCTCATTGTAGGTAAAAGCATCGATTTTGTTGAATACCATGATACACGGCTTATCCATACTTTCAATTTCTTGAAGTATAATATTCACACTTTCTATGTGATCCATAAAACTGGGGTGGCTAATATCCACCACATGAAGCAACACATCAGCCTCCCGAACCTCGTCAAGGGTCGATTTAAAACTCTCAACCAATTGCGTTGGAAGCTTGCGAATAAAACCCACGGTATCGGTTAGCAATAGCGGTAAGTTGTCGATGTTAATCTTGCGTACCGTTGTGTCTAGTGTAGCAAATAGCTTGTTTTCTGCAAGTACATCAGTTTTACAAAGTAAATTAAGTAGCGTGCTCTTACCAACGTTAGTATATCCTACCAAAGCTACGCGCACCACTTTTCCGCGATTACCGCGTTGCGTGCTCATTTGAACATCAATCTTCTGTAACTTTTTCTTAAGCAACGAAATCTTCTGTTGTATGATACGGCGGTCTGTTTCAATCTGCGTTTCCCCTGGACCGCGCATCCCAATCCCTCCTTTTTGACGTTCAAGGTGCGTCCACATTCTAGTCAATCGAGGAAGTAAATATTGATACTGGGCCAATTCTACTTGCGTTCTAGCATAGGAGGTTTGCGCACGTGCCGCAAAAATATCTAGAATTAAATTCGTGCGATCCATGACCTTCACTTCCATCAAAGCTTCAATATTCTTTAACTGAGAGGGTGTGAGTTCGTCGTCAAAAATGATCATATCAATGTTCTCTGCTTTTACAAAGCCTTTGATATCTTCCATTTTACCAGAACCCAGGAACGTTCTCGAGTTGGATTGGGAAAGCTTTTGAGTGAACATATGAACCGTATCGGCACCCGCAGTATCGGCCAAAAAGCGAAGTTCCTCGAGGTATTCTCTTGACTTCTCTTCGTCCTGATCCCGGTTAACGATACCAATAAGAATACAGCGCTCACGCTCGAGCGTATTCTTTTTCTTAAGCTCAATCATAAATTAGGGCTGCCCTTAGGCGCCTTGAAGGAATTCAGCCCAAGGCATGCGCAGGGCGATTAAGAACAATCCAATACCAAACCAAACAACTACAGATTTAGCTTTGGCCGAAGCAACTTCCGCGCGCTTTGACTTTGCATTACCGATAGTAATTAGAACTGCAGCCAAAATCATGGTTGTCGGGTGTTCTACATATTTAAATCGTAATCCTGCATCGCCCATTACAGTTCCCATATCAGAGAACATGTCTAGGTTAAAACCAAACAACATAATTAATCCGATAGTGATCTGTAGGTGCGTTAATAGCACCGCTATTTTGTTTTGACGTGCTAATTTATCCGTAAACGGGTTATCCGATTTCCAAACTAAAAAGTTCTGAACCAAAACCACCAACATCAACAATAAGTAGACAAATGGCAGCCAATGATGCAAGTGTAGTAATCCTGTGTACATCTATTCGTATTTTTCACAA
>JAQWJX010000066.1:0-16379 GCA_029248145.1 Schleiferiaceae bacterium
AAAAGTCGGGACTATTTGTAGCGGAAGGTTTGAAGTTAGTCACCGATTTAATCAGTGCAGGGTTAACAGTCGAAAACATTTTTCTAACGGAAGGCAGTTCTGAAGCGTTTGCAGCAACAGGGCAAACTATTGAAATCAGTAGTCAAGACATCAAAAGCATCAGCTTTTTAGAGACGCCCAGTCCTGTATTGGCTCTTTTTAAACAACCGGTACGATTGAGCGAATTTCGATCGGATACTGGTCTCATACTTTTACTCGATCGCATTCAAGACCCTGGAAATATGGGTACGCTATTGCGCACTGCTCTTTGGTACGGAGTAGAACACATCGGATTAGTAAAGGGCAGTGTGGATGTGTTTAATCCCAAAGTCGTTCAAGCAAGTATGGGAGCGCTGGCACATGTGGAGTGCGTGGAGAAGAGTGCAGATGAATGGGTGCAATGGAGTGCATCGAAGGGCAGGAGATTGCTTGTTGCCGATATGGATGGTACGCCGGCCGCTCAAATGAAGTGGACCGCAAAAGATATCCTAGTCTTAGGAAACGAAGGTCAGGGTTGTGATGCCGCATTCAAAGCCGTGGGGAATGCAGTGACCCTGCCGGGTAATGCGGCTAAAATGGAAAGCTTAAACGTGGCAGTTAGTGGCGCTACACTGCTGTACGCGTATGCGACCGCTTCAAACGAGCTTTAAAACGTAGGTTCAACAACACCCCGCCTATAACCAATGCGATTCCTAAGAACATTTGACCGTTCGGGACAAAATCAAAGAGTACAATATCCCAAGTTAGAGCGAAAATAACGCCGATGTATTTGAGTGGAGCGACCGTATTCACTTCGGACAATTGGTAGCTTTTGGTCATGTACAATTGGGCAAATTGTGTCATTACACCAATGGCAAAGAGTAATACGAGGTCCGGTAGGGAAGGTGTGACCCAATTAAATAGGCTGAAAACGATCATTACAGGTGTCGCAACCAGTGGGAAATACATCACAACCACCAGTGGGTGTTCGTCTTTGAGTTTTCGAATGGCATTGTAGGCGAGTCCTGAAAAGACACTGGAGCCAATGCCCAAAGCAAGAAGGGCAGGAGGTATTTGTGCGCTGGAACCTTTAACGACAACGATGCCGATAAAAGACACTAGGAAAAAGAACCATTGCGCCCACCTTGTGCGCTCGCCCAAAAGGAATCCGGCAATAAAGGCAGTAAAAAACGGGCTGAGGTATTGTACGGTTACGGCCGCGCTCAGAGGCATTTTTTGAATGGTGTAAAAGAACACTGTGAGTGCTGTAGTTCCTGCTAATCCTCGAATAAGCAACCATTTTTTATTTACTCCCCACGGTGAAATACGCTTGCGTTTAAGTAATGTATAGCTGATTGCAAAAGTGATTAGCGAACGAAAAAGGACCAATTCTGTAGCAGGTAAATGGGGCAAGAATTTGACCATTAGATTCACAGCGGCGAAGCAACCCACGGAAATGAGCATATAGCGGATACCTGTACCCACTATTCGAAGGTGAAATTGATCAAAACGGCTTGATTGCGCAGCGCATCAAAAGCTTCGACCTGTGGTGTGCCGTCCTGAACAAGAAGGTTTGTTAATCCCCAAGCAGCGCGTATTTGTGGAGAAAACTTGAAGTATTCGAAATAAAAGTCTGCACCGAACCCCACTTCATAATCTGCAACATGGCGCTGCAATTTGAACAAACCGTCGTCAACGACTTTTGCTTTTGAAGCGAGGTCATTGGTATAGCGAAGGCCGCCCATGAGGTACAGTCTGTAGTTGTCTATTCGGACGCTTTTGAACTTCAAATGAAACGGGAACTGTACGTAAGAACTTTCGATTTGACGGGTAATGATCTCTCGTTCACTCGTAAACGGATTGATCATGTCGAAGTGCAGGTTGCGCACGGTGGCAGCGAAACCTGGGGTAAAACGCAAGTCTACATGTTCTGTTAGCCTCAGGTTTGCTACAATATTAATGTTATAGCCTGGCAGCGCTTCGCTCGTTACACCGAACATGTCTGCTTGTTCGCTGAGGTCCGCAAGATTCATATTGAAATCGTACCAATTCAAACCAATGTGAAAGCCAAAGTGCAAGGGTGTTTTATCGAACAACGGTTGGTTCCGTAATCGCGAGAATTGCGCAGAAGCCAGCAGAGGTGTGCACAAAACAATCCAAATGAGTACTTTTTTATTCATTCTTACTAGAACGTTCTTAGGCCTCTTTTCGTGCCTGGTAGATGGTGGCAATGCCAAAAGTAACCGGGCGGGTGCGCTTAGGCTTCAATCCGGCGCGTTCAAGTTCTTTTTCAAAAGCAACCCCATGCGGGAAGGCTTCAACACTTTCTGGAAGGTACGTGTAGGCACGCGGGTCTTTAGAGACTAGTTTGCCTACCGTGGGTAGAATAGCTTTAAAGTAAAACCAATAGAGTTGTTTGAATGGAAAATAGCGTGGTTGGCTGAATTCGAGAACAACCAATTGACCACCTGGTCTCAGTACGCGCATCATATCCTTCAAGCCGTTGTGTAAATTTTGGAAATTCCGCACGCCAAAAGCGACTGTAATGGCATCAAATGTCGCATCGGCGTAGGGCAAATTTTCACTATCGCCGAGCTCTAGGACAATTTTCTTGCTTAAACCTTTTTTAGCCACTTTTCCGCGACCCACCTCAAGCATTCCTTCACTGATGTCCGCACCTGTTATGTCCGCACCGGTGCCTTTCGCTAGAGCTATGGCCAGATCTGCGGTGCCGGTGGCTACGTCTAGAACTAAAGTGGGAGCATCCGCTTTAATCATGCTAACCACCTTACGTCTCCAACCTTTATCGATGTTGAGTGATAATAAGTGGTTGAGCAAATCGTAACGCTTCGAAATGTTGTCGAACATTTCAGCTACCTGCTCTTTTTTTGCTGATTCGCTGTCGTACGGTTTAATGTCTTCTGCTCCCGCCATTGTTTGTAATTTGATGCGCAAAGGTAGGCCATACGGCTTAACTTCGCAGTTATGAATAGAAGAAGAAATACCAGTCAATCCGGCGCCGATAAAAAGCGGAAGCCGCTATCTTTTAAGGATTTAGGTCAACTGCGTAAGATTTTTTCATACCTGCGCCCACACCGTGTTTTGTGGATCGTCGGCTTCTTCTTCCTCCTCATAACCATGGGGACCTCGCTATTGTTCCCGAAATTGTTGGGAGGGCTCATGTCATCGTCTGCGGAGAATTTGCGAGGCAATATGGCTCAAATGATGGGTCTATTAGCGCTCCAGAGTGTAGCAGGTTTTTTCCGAGTGGTAATTTTTGTTATCGTTACGGAGCGCGCTTTGGCAGCACTTAGGGAAGATTTATACGGTCATTTAGTGCACTTGCCTATGGTATTTTTCTCGAGTAGGCGAGTAGGGGAGTTGAACTCTCGTGTTGCGTCGGATACGGCACAAATTGGAGAAACGTTGACGACTACTTTAGCCGAATTTTTGCGTGGGCTGTCGATGGTCATTGGCGGGATTGCCATCCTGGCTTTTACTTCTATTAAACTCACTTTATTCATTGTCGCGGTCATTCCGCCATTCATGATTGTCACCTTATTTTTTGGTCGTTTTATTCGTAAATACGCGAAACGCGTGCAAGACGAAGTCGCTGCATCGAATACCATAGTAGAAGAAACCTTTGCTGGGATTCAAACGGTAAAGGCTTTTGCTAACGAAGCTTGGGAAAGAAGTCGTTATGCCAAACGCATTCAAAATATTGTAGGTCTTGCAGTAAAGGGTGGGTACTACCGTGGCGCGTTTTCTAGTTTCATCACTTTCGGGTTGTTCGGAGCAATCGCCCTGGTCATCTGGTTCGGGGCCGGCATGGTGCATGAAGGAGAATTGGCTGCCGAAAAACTCAATGAATTCATTTTATATGCTCTGTTCATAGGCGGCTCTATTGGTGGACTGGCAAACGTATATGCCCAATTACAGAAAGCCATAGGCGCGACGGAAACGATCTTTGGGCTGCTTGATGAAACCGTAGAAATGGAGCCTGCGCAAACACCTGCACCGCCGGTCGAAGTGGGTTCTATTGCGATGAAAGATGTTAAGTTCAGCTATCCTACTCGCGCTGATGTTCCCGTTTTAAAGGCATTGAGTTTCGATTTACCGCAAGGTCAAACGCTTGCTTTGGTAGGCAGAAGTGGCTCAGGAAAGTCGACTATTGCCTCTTTATTGATGCGCTTTTACACCACAGTTGAAGGAGCGTTTACAGCGAATGGAAGGCAGGTCGCCACCCTTGATTTACAGTCTTGGCGTAGTGCGCTCGCTTTGGTCCCTCAAGATGTCTTGCTTTTTGGGGGTACCATTCGTGAAAACATTACCTATGGGAATACAGAGGCTAGTGATGCTATGATCATTGAGGCAGCGAAGGAGGCCAATGCTTGGGAGTTTATCGAAGGCTTTCCAGAAGGTCTCGAAACGACGGTCGGCGATCGCGGGGTTCAACTTAGTGGTGGTCAGCGTCAGCGCATTGCTATCGCTCGAGCGCTTTTAAAAGATCCACAGTTGTTGATTCTTGATGAAGCCACGAGTGCTTTAGATAGCGAAAGTGAACATTTAGTTCAAGAGGCGCTTGACCGATTGATGAAAGGGCGTACCTCAGTAGTTATTGCCCACCGACTCAGCACCATCCGCAAGGCGCATCAAATCATTGTATTGGAGGATGGCGCAATCATTGAGCGCGGTACTCATGAGGCATTGATGCAGGAGGCAGGTACTTATGCTGAGCTGATCAAGCTGCAGGATGTAATGGGTAGAGATGCGCGTGATGAAGAGAAATCGGACCAATTGTAGGCCAACCTAATTTCATGTAGTATCTTAGGAATGATGAAAAAAATCCTTAAACATCCTGCGGCAAAAATCCTCCTGAATAAATATTTTTTGACGGGGATGAGTTTTGTGGTTTGGATGATTTTTCTAGACACAAATAATTACTTTATTCACGCTGAATTAACGGCGCAAATCGACGATCTCGAGAACGATATTGAGTTTTACGAGGATGCGCTAGAGCACGATAAAACCCTTTTGGAGCAATTAGTGACCGATCCTGATGCCTTCGAGCGTTACGCTCGTGAAAACTTTGGAATGCACCGCGAAGGTGAAGATATAACCATCATAGAATTTGAATCCTCAGAGGATGACTGATACAAACGACCGCGCCTATCCGCATGGAAAGCGTGTGGCACCACTTTATTCCGAAGCGCCTGACCAGCAACCCGGATTTCGCTCCAACCCCTGGTGGATCATGGTGCAAGAGCATACTGTAGAGAAAGAATTTGCAGCGAACGACTGGGCACTAGAGCGATTAAACCACGGTGCCAGTGGTCTGCTGTTTTACCTCTACGACCACCAATATTTGCCGCGTATTCTTCGCGATATTGATTTACGCTACATTCACTTAGGTCTTGTTGTCGAAGGAAGCGGACCTGAAGTTATGGAAGCGCTACTCCACCATGCCCATAACGAGGTTTTACCCCTTGACCAGATGCATGGATTCTTAAATATCGATCCGGTTGAGATTGCTGCAAGGACCGGATATTGGGACGAAGCGAAAATGTACGATCTCGGCGAGCTAAGTAGATTGGCCCCGCCAAAATTTAAGTACATGTGTGTAAATGCAAATTTCTATGGTGCCTGCGGAGCTTCGGCTTCTACGCAATTGGGTTTGGCATTAGCACACATTGATTTTTACCTCGAAGCTTTTGGTGAGGTAGGATTGAAACAGTATTGGTTGGCGTTGACTGCGGGTACGCACATGTTTGAAGAAATGGCCAAGATTCGAGCCATGCGTTTGCTTTGGGGTCGATTGCTTGAGACTTACGGCCTGCCTCAAGTTCATTTAGAGATTTATGCTGAGACCAGTATTCAAAATCAAAGTGCTCTGGACGTGGAAACGAATCTTTTACGTGCTGCTTCTGCAGCTTTTGGTGCCATAACTGGAGGCGCTGATGCCCTTCAGATACGCCCTTATAAAGCTGTTCTTGGTGCAAATGATGCCGAAGCTGAGCGATTGGCATTGAACCAGCATTTTCTTTTTGCATACGAGAGTTTCCTTGACAGGGTTGAAGATCCTGCTGCAGGTTCTTATTTTATCGAGACATTGACACAAGAGTTGTGTGAGTCGGCTTGGGAAATAGCGCAAGAGGTACGCGAAATGGGAGGGATTGTATCGGCACTGAAATCAAATTGGATTCAAGATAAAATATGGGCTGAGGCGAGCGAAGCCAAGCCAAGCGAATACTTAGGAGTGAATAAGTTTCCTGCCGCCACTGGATTCCCGGAAGGTTTTAAGCCTGCATCACCCGTGAGCCGCGCAGCACATCAAAAGCAGTACGCGCAATGCGATATTGAGCCGCTACGAACGGTTCGCTGGGCAGCCGCATTGGAAAAGGAATACGGTAAAAAAGTGTAGGTATGGGGACAAATTCGAAGTGGACCACGCCAGAACAAATCGTGGTAAAGAAGAGCTACGAGCGCCAAGACCTTGATGGAGTTACGCATCTAGGAACACTTCCGGGTGCACCGCCCTATGTCCGTGGGCCTTACGCATCTATGTATGTGGGGCGACCGTGGACGATACGTCAATACGCTGGATTTTCTACTGCGACAGAGTCCAATGCGTTTTACCGTCGAAATTTGGCGGCAGGCCAAAAAGGGTTGTCTGTAGCCTTTGATTTGGCCACGCATCGAGGATACGATAGTGATCACGAGCGGGTTTTTGGTGATGTAGGAAAAGCCGGTGTTGCGATCGATTCCGTTGAGGATATGAAAGTGCTGTTTGACGGAATCCCATTGGATCAAATGTCTGTTTCGATGACAATGAATGGTGCTGTGTTACCCATCATGGCGTTCTACATAGCAGCGGCAATGGAGCAGGGAGTTGAATTGGACCAATTAAGCGGAACCATTCAAAATGACATTCTCAAGGAATTTATGGTCCGAAACACCTACATCTATCCCCCTAAAGAAAGCATGCGTATTATCTCGGATATTTTTGCCTACACGAGCAAGAATATGCCGAAATTCAATAGTATTTCTATCTCAGGCTACCACATGCAGGAAGCAGGAGCTACGGCCGATATTGAAATGGCGTATACTTTGTGCGACGGCTTGGAATATGTTAAAACAGGAAGAGATGCCGGATTAGACATCGATGCCTTTGCGCCACGATTGAGTTTCTTTTGGGGCATAGGAATGAATCCTTTTATGGAAATAGCAAAGATGCGTGCAGCCCGTTTTCTATGGTCGAAACATTTGCAAGCATTGGGAGCGAAACATCCGAAGTCTATGGCCTTGCGTACCCATAGCCAGACCTCAGGCTGGTCGTTAACGGAGCAAGATCCATATAATAATGTGACACGTACGGCTATTGAAGCCATGGCGGCTACCATGGGTGGTACGCAAAGTTTGCACACTAATTCTTTGGATGAAGCCATTGCACTTCCCACAGATTTTTCAGCACGAATTGCCCGAAATACGCAACTGCACTTGCAGCTAGAAACAGACATCACGTTCACCGCAGATCCTTGGGGAGGATCCTATTATGTCGAGAAACTGACTGCGGATTTGATCGATCGTGCAACAGTGTTGATGGAGGAGGTTGAAGCACTAGGCGGCATGACTAAAGCCATTGAAGCGGGCATACCGAAGCTACGTATTGAAGAAGCTGCAGCAAAAAAGCAAGCACGTATAGATAGTGGAGCCGATGTTATTGTGGGGGTAAATGCTTTTGAAAACGCTACGCGCGCTTCATTGGATATTTTAGAGGTACGCGGCGACGAAGTCCGTGAAGCTCAGGTCGCTGGTTTAGCGAACTTGCGCGCGGCTCGAGACCAACAGGCGGTGGATAAAACACTCGCTGAGTTATCAAAATGTGCTAAGACTGGAGCAGGAAACTTACTGGAGTTGGCTGTCAAAGCAGCAAAAGAACGTGCGACCCTAGGAGAGATTTCTCTAGCTTTAGAAGAAAATTGGGGCCGCTACGTAGCGAAAACCCAAACGATCAGTGGTGTGTACTCTAATGAAATGAAAATGAATGAGGATTTTGAAGCTGCGCTTGTTGTGTCCGACAGATTCGCGGACAAAGCCGGACGCAGACCGCGAATTATGGTCGCAAAAATGGGGCAAGACGGTCACGATCGGGGGGCCAAAGTGGTAGCGACTTCTTTCGCAGATTTAGGTTTTGATGTAGATATGGGGCCGCTGTTTCAAACCCCGAAAGAAGCGGCAAAGCAAGCTGTAGAAAACGACGTTCATATTTTAGGGGTTAGCTCATTAGCGGCCGGACATAAGACTTTAGTACCTGCTGTACTTGCTGAACTTAAAGCGCTAGGGCGAGCGGATATTCTGGTAATTGTAGGTGGAGTGATTCCCGCACAGGATTATCAATTATTATACGATCAAGGTGTGGCTGGCATTTTCGGTCCAGGAACTAAGATAGCCCAGGCTGCAACAGCAATATTGGAGATCCTCATTGAAATGGAAGCATAAAAAAAGCCCCGCAACGCGGGGCCTTTTTTATGTAAAATGTTCTCTCGTTCGTTTATTTCGATTGACGCTTACGGTCACTTTCGTTCAACAAGATTTTTCTTAAACGAATACTTTCCGGTGTCACCTCTACATACTCATCTGCACCAATATATTCCATAGCTTCTTCTAAGCTGAATTTGATTGGGGTAAATAAGGCAGAGTTATCATCCTTACCGGCGGCGCGCATGTTGTTTAATTGTTTCGCGATACAAGGATTAACGACGAGGTCACCTGGACGGTTCGCCTCACCAACAATCTGTCCACCGTATAAATGCTCACCTGGCTCGATAAAGAATTTACCGCGGTCTTGTAGCTTATCCATAGAGTATGTGCTGGCTTTACCGGCCTCTTTTGTAATAAGTACGCCTGAGATACGACGGTCCATATCGCCTTTGTATGGCTGGTATTCCTTTAAACGGTGCGCCATAATGGCTTCACCGGCTGTAGCTGTAAGTACGTTGTTACGGAGACCCATAATACCACGTGAAGGAATTTCGAACTCCAAACGGGTGAGGTCATTCTTCGCCTCCATAACGAGTAATTCGCCTTTACGTTTTGTAACCAATTCTATGACTTTCCCTGCACTCTCTTCAGGGACGTCTACAGTTAATTCTTCGATAGGTTCGTGCTTCTTGCCCTCTATTTCTTTGAAAATCACCTGAGGCATCCCCAATTGCAATTCGTAGCCTTCGCGACGCATCGTTTCAATCAAGATCCCCAAATGGAGGATACCGCGACCATGGACAATGAATTGGTCTGCAGCACCAGTGTCTTCAACTTTTAGCGCTAAATTTTTCTCGGTTTCCAACTGCAAACGTTCGCGAATCTTTTGTGAAGTCACGTGCTTACCTTCTTTTCCGAAAAACGGAGAGTTATTGATCGAAAACAACATGCTCATGGTGGGCTTGTCTATCTCCATTGTAGGTAAGGCTTCTGGCATTTCAGGATCTGCAATCGTATCGCCAATCTCGAATCCATCAATACCATTCACCGCTACGATTTCACCAGCAATGGCTTCATTCGTTTTAGATTTTCCTAGCCCCTCGAACGTCATCAATTCTTTGATGCGTGCTTTTTTCACACTGCCGTCTCTGCGACATAATGCGATGGGCATATTCTCTGTAACTTTTCCACGAGTAACACGACCAATAGCAATACGGCCTGTAAATGAACTAAAGTCCAGTGATGTGATTTGCATTTGCAACGGACCTTCTGATACTGCGGGCGCAGGAATGGTCTCAACAATCGTATCAAGAAGATACGTAATGTCTTCTGTCTTCGTCTGCCAATCCGGTCCCATCCACTTCTCTTTTCCTGAACCGTAAACGGTCACAAAATCCAGTTGCTCTTCTGTAGCATCGAGGTTAAAGAACAGCTCGAAAACTTGATCGTGCACTAAATCTGGAGTACAGTTGGGCTTATCGACTTTATTGATGACTACAATAGGCGTCTTTCCTAAGGACAATGCTTTTTGAAGAACGAAACGCGTCTGTGGCATCGGACCTTCAAAAGCATCAACTAAAAGAATTACTCCATCGGCCATATTCAATACACGCTCAACCTCACCACCAAAGTCGCTGTGCCCCGGTGTGTCGATAATGTTAATCTTCGTGTCCTTCCAACGAATACTAACGTTTTTAGACAATATGGTAATCCCGCGCTCACGCTCTAGATCGTTGTTGTCTAATAATAGATCGTCAACCTGTTGGTTGTCACGGAAAAGCTTCGCAGTGTGAAGCATGTTGTCTACCAAGGTGGTTTTACCGTGATCGACGTGGGCTATAATAGCAATGTTGCGCAAGTTCATGTGCCGAAAATTATTAAGGCGCAAAAGTAGACTCTTTTGGGGTCGTAGACTAACTTATTAAGGAGCAGTTTTTACTAACCTAACCCCCTTAATTATGAAAAGCCTACCTCAATCGGTGCCTGCAGGGCGCTGCGCAATGTTTTTATGCCTCATTTTCTTTAGTGTGACGCAGTCTTTATCCGCTCAAAATGAGCGTGATACATCAGTTTTTGTGGATAAGTCAGATCCTTTAACAATCTTGGAAGACCCCGCTTTTGATCGATTGAATAATTTGGACGACCAGCAGAATTCAGCAGTTTTCCCTCCTGGTTTTTTCAATGATAAGAATGAAAAGAGCGAACAATTACGATTTCAACGCCCTCCCGGTCAGCAACAAAAAGTGGTATTCGATTTTCAAACCTCAGGTAAACATTCAGCTGTATACTCTTGCGAATTGATCATTGATTCGACCTTCCAAACTACAATAATGAGCTGCTGCGATGTCGTTTCACCTACGTCCATGTTATCTCCGCACATCGCCATTCGAAAGGCAGGCGTAAACTTGAGGGTCGCCGCATACCCATTGAGTTCCTATTATCCCATTGTCGCTTACGGCGATGGGACACTTTATGCCACAGGCAGTGCTGGTTTTTTCTTTTTACCGCCAAACCTTTACTCTAGTAGTCAACCTCTACGCCTAAAAGGCTCGGGACCTCACAAGGTGTATTGGTTAGGCGAAGAGCATCCGGACAGTTCTACGGATCTGCCCAACGCGGAGGAAACTGATTTGGAGGATACAACGGTTCGATTTATTTCAGGTAAATGGCAACGTCGAATTAGGCTGAAGTAATGTAAAGAATTCCTTATGTTGCATGCTCAATACGCAGCTATGTACAGTACACCTTGGATGAGCGATATTGTGGTAGGAACCATGCGGTGGGGAATCTGGGATGCCAAATTTACCACAGCGCAATATGAGGCCATGATTGATAAGTCGATGAGCTTAGGAATGAGCACTTTCGACCATGCAGATATTTACGGTGATCATACCACAGAAGCTGAGTTTGGCGCTGCATTGAAGTTGCATCCAGAGTGGCGTTCGCAAATAGAATTGGTGAGCAAATGTGGTATTATTCGAGTGTGCGATCAGAAACTTGAGCATTACATCAAAGCGTATGATTTTACCAAGTCACATATTTTAAAGAGTGCTGAGGACAGTCTTCGAAATCTACAAACCGATTACCTCGACGTGATGCTCTTGCACCGTCCGGATCTTTTGATGGATCCCGATGAAGTAGCGGAAGCCTTTGAATTGCTTTACACTAGCGGAAAGGTTAGAAGCTTCGGCGTGAGCAATTTCACACCGTCACAAGTCAAATTACTTCAGAGCACGGTTCCAGTTGGAGTACATCAGTTGGAGGTTTCTGTAAAGGAAGTCAGTGCTTTTAATGATGGAAGGTTGGATCAATGCGCGTTAGATGGAATAGTACCCATGGCATGGTCCCCGTTAGGCGGTGGAACGTTACCAAACTAGATGTTAACAGTATTAGAGCCGCTGGCAACAGCATTTGAGGTCACACCGCAAGCTATTGCTTTGGCCTGGCTATTACAGCACCCTGCAGGTATTCTGCCCGTAGTGGGAACGACGAAATCGGAAAACTTGGAGGCTGCGCAAAAGGCACTTAATATAAAATTGGACCGTCAACAATGGTATACCATTTACCAGGCGGCAACAGGAACTACACTACCCTAATATGGAGGTAAATGAAAATTTAGCACTTAGTGCTGCGAATTATGAAAACCACGTAGGGCTGAAATTTCAGCTTTATAATAGTCTTTTCTTGACCTTGCCACTGGACGGTATTAAAAATACTGGAATTTTTATTCCTGTGTTGAATGAATTCTGCCTGGCAAAATTGGCAGAAGGGCACAGCCCAGTTCAAATTATAGCTCAGTTTTTTGAGGAGTACAAGGACGGTGAAAATAGAGCGGAGCAAATCGATTTCTTATTCAAAGTGATTCAATACATAGAGCGCCAAGTAGTCCTTGTAGATGCGCTTGAAGATGCTGCCTATGGAGCGCTTAACAACCTTTCAGGTAAGGGTTCTTTGAGTGAGTTCATGATGCGAATGGAGCGCGCTGGAAATTTAGAAGACTTGATGAATAGACTCCAAGACTTCTCTATTCGTCCAGTGCTTACGGCTCACCCAACACAGTTTTATCCTGGCCGAGTTTTAGCGATTATCACAGATCTAACCGATGCCATTCAAGAAAACGACCTCGGGGCCATTCGTATGTATTTGAAGCAATTGGGTAAGACGCCGTTTTTACAAAAAGCGAAACCTACTCCCTATGATGAGGCAATCAATCTGATTTGGTATCTGCAGAATGTTTTTTACAAAAGTGCAGGGGACATCACGGCCGCGATGCGCCGGTCTTTGCCGAACTGGGACGGTACATTAAACCTAATTAATTTAGGCTTCTGGCCTGGTGGGGATCGCGACGGAAACCCCTTCGTTTCCGTAGATACTACATTACAGGTCGCAAGCAGACTTCGAGATGTGCTGTTACAATGCTACTACCAAGATTTACGAAATTTGAGAAGGCGAATTTCTTTTTCCGGTGTCTACGAAGATTTAATGGCCATTGAAAAAATGGTGTTACGCTGCATTCGCCATCAGGATGAATGGGAATTTAAAATATTCCGTTCGTCGCTACATAAAGTGTTGAACGACTTGCATGAGCAGCACGACAGCATTTTCGTGGAGCTGGTGGAAGAGCTTTTAGATCGCGTCGCCTTATTCGGTTCTCATTTTGCGAGCATTGATGTTCGACAAGACAGTCGTGAAATCAAACGCGCTTTCGACGCTTTAGCGGAACAATTAGAATTGGAGGTTCCGACTACCCCAGAAGAACTTTTCGCACTAGATGGGCATTGGGATGGCACACTTACAGGCGATGATCGAGTTGACGATACACTCCAAAGTTTTAGGGTCATACGCGAGATTCAAGCGAAGAACGGTCCGAAGGGTGCACACCGATATATCATTTCTAATTGTCGAGGTGCCATGGATGTGGCACGTGTGACCGCACTGGCCCGTTGGACGGCCTTTGGGGATGAAAAAATTAGTGTAGATATCGTACCCCTATTTGAAACTATCGATGATTTGGTCGGGGCAGGCGCCAGTATGAATACCTTATATTCTGAATCCAATTATCGTCGCCACTTAACCCAAAGGGGTAACAAGCAAACTATTATGCTTGGTTTCTCCGATGGAACCAAGGATGGTGGCTACATGAGTGCGAATTGGAATATCTATCGCGCGAAAGAAAACCTAACGCGAATTTCTAAGTTGAACGATATTGATGTGGTATTCTTTGATGGAAGAGGCGGACCGCCAGCGCGTGGTGGTGGTAATACACATAATTTTTATGCCTCTCTAGGACAGCAGATTGCTTCCTCAGAGATTCAATTGACCGTTCAAGGACAAACCATCTCAAGCAACTTTGGTACCTCAGAAAGTGCGCAGTTTAATATGGAACAACACATTACTGCGGGCTTAGAAAATTTATTACTTGATGATGATTCTAAAATTCTTCAGCCGAATGAACGTCAGTTGCTCGAAGAGCTCAGTGATATCAGCCTGAAGTATTATTCTGAGCTTAAAGAGGATACATTGTTCACGGAGTTCTTAGAAGAAATGAGTCCGTTAAAATATTACGGTCAAGCAAACATAGGATCAAGACCATCAAAGCGTGGACAGGCTAAAAAACTGGAGTTGGATGATCTCCGTGCTATACCTTTTGTGGGCGCCTGGTCACAACTTAAAATGAATATCCCCGGTTTCTATGGCCTGGGTAAGGCTTTGCAAGAGATTAGTGAAGCCGGACGATTGCATGAAGTGCAGGCACTTTACCGCCAGAGCAAGTTCTTTAGAACGTTGGTAGAAAATTCTATGCAAAGTATGTGTAAGACGTTCTTCCCATTAACGTCTTATATGGCTAGTGATATAAAGTTTGGGAAGTTCTGGACCTCACTGAACGAGGAATTTGAGCGCACACAGCAGTGGGTATTAAAGATTTCTGGTCAAGCGGAGCTTTTGAGTAACAACCCTGGCATAAAGGCCTCTATTGCATTACGTGAGAATATTGTGTTGCCGCTTCTAGTTATACAGCAGTACGCACTCATCACCTTGCGTGAAGAATCTTTAAGTGAAGCAGACCGTGCCATTTTTGAGAAAATGGTGGTGCGTTCGCTTTACGGAAATATCAATGCATCTCGGAATAGCGCGTAGCGCAAAATTGTAGACAACATAAAAAAGGCGCCCAATGGGCGCCTTTTTTAATTCTGAAATTTCAGATCGTATCGCCAGCCGGCGTATATCTGACGACCCATGATAGGACCCCAGACAATCGAGGCGTCAAAACCACCATCAAAAGGAAGATTCCCGCCAACAATAGGATCAAGCTGACGCACATTCAAGGCGTTTTGAATCCCGATGTAGAATTGTCCGAAGGTGCGGCTTTCTTTGCTGATTTGACCGTTGAGCATGGTGAATGCCGGGCTTCTCTTTGCATAACCGACGAGCGGTAAGCGCTGTGAACTGTTGTATGTCGCATTCAGCTCAATACCCATTCCTTTTCTACCTGAGTAGCTGGCACCAACATAAACCAGGTGAGGCACGTTGAGAATGACTTCTTCTAACTTAAAATAGTCCTCAATAGCTCCAGATGCATAATACGCTGTAAGGTCGCGCTGTTTTACATCCTGATAACGGTAGGATGCCTTTAACATCGTTCTATGGAACAGCTCATATTGCCCTCCAACCTGGGCCGAAATGGAGTAGGGGCTGTAAAGAATACGCTCTTGCACATTCGGATAAGAACCACCGGGTGATCCTATCAGTAAGGTATCCGTACTGCCGTCAAAATCGAAGACAACTTTATTCGCAAATTGGGTATAGAATACATCAGCATACCATTGCATTTCTTTGAACAGAACATCTTTAGACCAATTTACTCCTATACCATACGTATTTGATGTTTCAATAGGTGGGGTAATCTGACCGCTTCGATTACCTAGAAATACTGCCGTACGGTCGTTGGCCATATAACCCATATACTCTGCCCCTAAGGTTGCAATTCTCCAAGATCTACTTGCCTGCCCTCGAAATGCCCATGGACCAGAGTTGTACTTCAAATGTAATCTAGGAACATAGAAAGGAAGATAGTTCCTAAGGACATCAATGCGTTGCCCCAGAATCATACTGAATCCTTCACCGTCGGGCGAATTAACATAACTGTACTCGCCATAAACCCCCGTACATAATCCATCATAGCTACCGTCATTTTCCCACATTTCTTGGCTTATGGAAAAACTATTGGCATCAAGACCGCCTTTAAGGGTATGTCGCGTATCAAAAATATTATCCTGAAAAATAAGGTTACCGTACAGTCGTCGCTCTTTTCCCGTAAAAATTCGATTACCGAAATGGCTGTCCAGATCCTGGTAAACAGCACTTAGCTGTGTTCCAATACTGCGGTTGATACCACCGTCAAGAAAATAGCCACGCTTCGCCCACAGTTCGTATCTGTTGGTTTGCAGTTCGTGCGACCAGATAGGTACAAGTGTAGGAGTCCCATAAAGCGTACTGCCTCCAATATTGTCAATACTACTGGCTTTCACACCAAACTGAGCCTCAGAATTAGGACCTTGATGTTTCCAAGCATTCTGAATAAAGACATGATTGGATAAGGGTGCATCTAGGTAACCGTCTTCATTTCCGTCCCAACGAAAGAGTTGTTGTCTCCCATGTACCATAACATTTGACGACCATTT
Organism: Schleiferiaceae bacterium; assembly: GCA_029248145.1. Lineage (GTDB taxonomy): Bacteria > Bacteroidota > Bacteroidia > Flavobacteriales > Schleiferiaceae > UBA10364. The sequence goes on from JAQWJX010000066.1 coordinate 16,182, forward strand.
TTCGCTTTGTTTCCAGGTATATATGGCGTTTTGTTCAAATCGTCCGGGTCCCGCAAAGAGATTGAAATGCGCTTTCTCTTTGGTAAAGCTGGGACGCAATTCATAATTTATTTGACCGCTCATTGCAGCAGCACCGTTTAACACACTGCCAGGACCTTTTGTCAGTTGAATACTTTGTATCCAAGCACCGGGAATTAA
>JAQWJX010000097.1:0-2596 GCA_029248145.1 Schleiferiaceae bacterium
CAAGACTTCCACGAAGAATTAACAGAAAAGTACCACGGAGAAAAAATCACTGCAGCGAAAATCGGTGGTTTAGAGTGTGGTAAGTGTCACTACTAATAGAAGCACAGCAATGACTGAGAACAACAAATATTGGAGAGGAATCGAGGATCAATCCAATCCTGAACTATCAGAAAAGCTCGCGCAGAACGAATTCTCAAATGAGATTTCGCAAGCGGACTTCTTAGGAAATGACGAGCTTGCCGAAAGCAGCACATCCCGTCGTGACTTTTTGAAATTCATGGGTTTTTCAACTGCAGCAGCCACACTCGCAGCTTGTGAGGCACCTATTGTAGAAAGTATTCCCTACGTAGTTAAACCGGACAGCTTAACTCCGGGAATTGCGAACTACTACGCATCTTCATTTTATGATGGCTATGATTTTGCATCTGTCCTGGTAAAGACACGTGAAGGTCGACCAATCAAAATTGAACCAAATAATGATGCTAGCTACAATGGCGCGACAAACGCACGTGTTCAAGCCTCTGTTTTGAGTTTATACGATGGAGCACGCATGCACAATCCTATGATGGATGGTGCTGCAACTTCATGGGGTGAGGCCGTAGCCAAAGCACAATCGTTACTTACAGCCAATAGCGTTGTATTGACAAGAACAGTGATTTCTCCGGCATTAAAGACTGCGATATCGAAATTAGGCTTGCGTCACGTGAGTGTTGATGCAGTTAGCCAAAGCAACAGAGCGGATGTATATGAAGCACTTACCGGTGTTCGTGCGTTACCAACAATTGAATTGACTAAAGCCCGTCTTGTTTTTGCAGTAGGTGCTGATTTTCTTGGAGACTGGGGCGGAGAAAACCTTAACGGTGCTTATGCTGCTGCTCGTAAGCCGGGTAGTGATATGTTGCGCCACATTCAAGCAGAATCTGGATTGTCTTTATCTGGCGCAAATGCAGATGTACGTATTAAAGCTAAAGTGAGTGAATACGAGTCAGTATTAGCACATGTGTACAATAAGGTTGCGAGTGCCGCAGGAGCTGCTGCAGTTTCCGCACCGGCTTTGCGGGAAGATATCAAGCTTTCAGTAGAAGGTGTCGCTAATGAATTAATTGCAGCGGGTTCGGGTTCGTTGGTATTAAATGGCTTGAATTCGGCGTCTGCTGAGAAATTGGCCGCTAAAACGAATGAGTTACTAGCGTCTGCAGCGTTCAATACTTCTAAGCTAGATTTTACCGCGACTGGTTCGGATAGTGATTTTGCAGCTTTATTAGAAGATATCAACTCTGGTACAGTTACCTCAGTATTGACTTTAGATACCAATGTCTTGCACTTCAGTGCTGCGATGGCGTCTCTTGCTGATAAAGTTAGTCTTGTAAGCATTGCAGATAGATTAGACGAAACAGCTTCAAAAGCGGTCGTGGCATTGCCAATGAGTCATTATCTAGAAGCTTGGTCTGATGCGGTGCCGGTGAGCGGTGTTTATACCGTAGGTCAGCCGACTATTAGTCCATTATTTGATAGTAAGAGTGCTGTTGAGATCATCAACACGCTCGCAGGCGGTTCAGAAAGCGCTGTAGATCTTATAAAAGCAAGTGCCGCTTCTGAGAACGCATCGAAAGCTTGGAATGCTTTGTTGCATGATGGTTTTGCAGCTACCTCAACTATGGAAATGCGCTACGAAGTAGCACCATCTATAGATTTATCCGATGTTAAGGTAAGTGTACCATTGGAAGGATTAGAATTCTTCACGTATACCAAAGCGGGTATGGGTGCTGGGAATAATGCAAACAACCCTTGGACGTATGAATTGCCTGATCCGGTAACTCGTTTGTCCTGGGACAACTACGTCGTAATGAGTGCTGCGGATGCAGTAGCATTCGGAGTAGAGGTTAAAGCACAATCAAACGGTTCAATGAACGGTACTACGATCAACATCACTGTTGACGGTACGACTCTGGAAAATGTTCCGGTTTGGATTCAGCCTGGTCAAACTCAAGGAAGCATTGGTCTTGCTGTAGGTTATGGAAGAACAGAAGCCGGTAAGGTTGGAAATAACGTTGGGGTAAATGCAAATGCACTTCTCGCGCCAGCTGTTAACTATACAGAAGCTACTGTAGTAGTTTCGGAAGTTGAGCACGGTTTCGCTTCAGTCCAATTGGCACACACCATGATGGGACGTAAGATTGTGAATGAAATCAGTCTGCCTACATTCTTATCTGGTAATGCGAAAGAGTGGAACGAAAAGCCAACTTTTGAATCTTACAAAGGCCCACTTACTTCTTTTGAGGCGAATTTGTGGGACGATCAAGATCACGAAACTTCGCACATGTGGAACATGTCTATTGACTTGAACTCATGTACAGGTTGTGGTGCTTGTGTTGTTGCCTGTTCATTGGAAAACAACGTTCCTGTGGTGGGTAAGGATGAAGTACGTCGTCACCGTGATATGCACTGGTTGCGCATCGACCGCTACTACTCTTCTGATATGACCAAAGAGGTTGCAGAGGAAGAAGGTGTAGGCGCGATCGAGAAATACGCGAAAATGGAAGTTCCTTCTGAGAGTCCATCAGTAGTATTCCAGCCGGTAATGTGCCAGCATTGT
>JAQWJX010000089.1:0-2507 GCA_029248145.1 Schleiferiaceae bacterium
GACTTGAGTCGTATCTTTACCGACTAGACTCACAGTTATCCCGCTATTCCATTGAAACCGATTGCTAAAGGCCCTTCAACAGGTTCTTCATTATTTCAGCTTCTTTAATCATGCGTTGTCTGCTAAGGAGATCTTGCGTTATATCGCTGTTCCAGCATCGCTGGATACGGTTAAAGAAGGGTTGCAGTTGCTCGCAAGCGAAGGTTTAGTATACGAAAAGCAAGGTTGGTTTGCATTAGATTCGGAATCACTGGAGTTGCGCCTAAAGCACGAGAAATTGAATAAAAAACGACTGAAATTGGCGCGTAGAGTAGGAAGATTTATTGCGCTCTTTCCTTTTGTAAGAGGCGTTTATTTAAGCGGGTCACTCTCAAAATCTGGCGTCCAGTCAAAGGATGACGACCTTGATTTTTTCATATTAACAGCTTCTAATCGTGTCTGGACCTCGAAGTTCTTTTTGATTGCGTTTAAGAAAATATTCCTTTTGAATTCGGAGAAGTACTTCTGCATCAATCTTTTAATGGATGAAAACCAATTATCTTTAGCCAAACGCAACCGTTACACCGCTACGGAAGTAGTATCCTTGATGTCACTAAAAAATGTGCAGGGTCTCGAGCAATTCCTCGCTGCAAATCATTGGGTAAAAGAGTATTTTCCGAATGTGGCACTACCCGAAAAATCTCCGGTTGAGTCAGGATATACGCTAATAGTAGAACACATTTTAAATAGTCTGTTGGGCGGGACCTTTGAGCAGTGGTGTAAAGAGCGGTTCACGGTCCACATGCGCACGCACACGGATTCGGAAGAAGGCTATTTTGAGGCAGAGACGCACAGTTCTGCTTATTTTCCGCAGAGTGTGGAGCAAAGATTAATGAAGCATTTGCAAAATTTTGAAAATGAATAGAAAAGAAATAGTCATTGCATTACTCTCTGGATTGATGCTTTTTGTGGTTGCGATGATTCGTCCTGTACAATATGCTGCCGAAGCAACTTTTTTTGTTCCGCTCACATTGCTGGAAAAGCAAATTGAGCAAAATGGGATTGGTTTCGGATCGCCGATAGAAGTTGATGCGCATATAGAATTAATGCAGAGTCCGGTCGTATTAAAAACGATAGAACAACGATTCGATGAACCATTTAGCCTTTCGGTTCGTAAAACTAGAAATGGTGCCGTAGCCGTTGAGGTGCGTTCTGTGGCAGCTGACCTTTCTGCAGCTATTGCGAATCATGCCGTAGCAGTAACAGACTCTATCAAGCAGTCGATGTTGCGACAAAATGTGGGTATGAGTTTCGATGTGATGGCAGAGCGTAAGTTCGCCCTTCAAGCTGAAGAAAGTACATTGAGAATAGCATTGGACTCTCTAAGGTTTGCTGCACAATCCGATTCATTGGCCTATGCCGCGCTCATTTTCAGAAAAGAACGTCAGTATGGTACTGCAGTAGTAGAATTGACTAATGCGGAGCGCAAACTGGAGGAATTGAAATCTTATGCGGATGCCCCGGCGCCGAAATCATATAGTATTTCGCCTGCAATGCCCGTTGAGAAACCGGTGGGTCTTCCTGCATGGGTTATCGGAATTCTGGGTGCCGTTCTTGTCGCAGGTGGATTAAAATTGTGGGCTACCAGCACATCTTAAACGTGATGCAAAAGTCCACAGCTTCCATAGTCTTTAGCTTACTATTACTACTGCTCGCTGGCACACTGTATTTAGACGCGTATTGGGAGTTGATTTGGAGTGTATTAGCCATTATTAGCCTAGCTTACGGAGTTGCAAAAAAGCAAGCCCTACACCAATTAATCTGGGCCGTAGCATGCATCGCACCGCTTTCAATAAAGCTTAGTTTACCGTTTGCAGAACTCTATTTTCCGATAGAATTTATTGCAAGTGCAACTGCCCTTTCAGTACTATTTTCAGTTGTGCCTCAAGGGAATGTGAGATGGTTCATGAAATACCCGTTGCCATTGTTCTGGCTGATTTCTTTTCTACCGGGTATCTATTGTTCGGATCTATTAAACACCAGCTTAAAATTTACCGCGCTTAACGGGGTATTCGTTTTTGCATTTTATTACGGAATAGTACTGTTGGCCGAACGTGGAAAAGCACTACCGTACTTTCTTTTTATTGGGGCATTAGTGCCGGTGACACTGGTGGGAGTATATAATTTTGCTCAGTTCGGGTTCAACCCAATAACCATCTCAGGCATCTTTAAACCGTTTTTTTACAGTCATACCATGTATGGCGCAGTGATGGCTTTTATTGCTGCTATTGCCCTAGGTAATCTTCGTCAAAGAAGTCTTTGGAAATGGATTTTATTAAGTAGTCTCGTTCTAACGTTATTCAGCGGATCTCGTGCCGCGCTCTGGTCGGTGGTATTCATGTTGATCTTGTATATATTGGTCCAATTACCACCCATCTTTCGCTTTGTTTTCCTGGTCTTAGTCATCGGCGGGTATTTGTTTTTAGGTGGAGTAGCAAAGGTGGAAGAAGCCTTCGCCTACAATAACT
>JAQWJX010000111.1:0-4022 GCA_029248145.1 Schleiferiaceae bacterium
TAATGCGAGATTGCGTTGTTGCAACTGATCTTGAAAATCTGCATGTTCCGCTTGCAAGGCTGCGAGAGTTTCTTGCAAATGGTCAATTTGTTCTTCCAACTCCTTAACTTTCGACTGTAATTCCGCATTGCGATTGGCCACTTTTGAGGCCTTATCTACCACACGCTGAAGTACTTCAGAAATTTCAGTAGTCATTTAAATCAGTTTCCTCCAAATATACCATAATTGTAGCTTTGTAGAATGTTAAATCGGTCCCTAATTCTTGGGTTGTTACTAACGACCTCACTTTTAAGCGCTCAATCTGCTTTTACCCCTAGTCCTCCAATAGACATCCCATTGGTGCTGAGCGGTACTTTCGCGGAATTGCGCGGAAACCACTTCCACGGCGGAATAGATATAAAAACACAAGGCCGCAGCGGTCTTAAAATAACCGCGGTAGCGGATGGCTATGTCAGCCGTGTAGCCGTGAGCCCATACGGCTATGGAAATGCACTTTATCTGCGCCACCCCGAAGGATATACCACCGTTTACGGCCACTTAAACGCATTTTACCCGGAGCTTGAGGCATGGGTAGAAGACCAGCTGCGTGACCGCAGTAAGAACGATGGCAACCTCTACCCTTCGCCAGAGCAGTTCAAGATTGCGCGAGGCCAATTAGTTGCTTTCAGCGGCAACACTGGAGGCTCTTTCGGTCCGCACCTGCATTTTGAAATAAGAGATACCAAAACTGAGGAACCATTAAACCCTTTAGAGTTCGGTATTGAAGTAAAAGATACTCGTAAGCCAGATATACGCGGACTAAAGTGGACTGCGAAGGACTTTAGCGATATGGGTTCGTTCAAATCAGGAGACACCCTTATAGCGACCAGCGCGCTTGGAATTGATTTATTCACCACCGACAAGCAAGATCTCGCTAATAACAACAACGGTGTTTACGCCATAGAAGCGTCCATCGATGATCAAACCTTTTTCACGGCCAACTACCGCCGTATTAATTTTAGCACCTCACGATTCATCAACGCACACATCAACCACGACCTATACTGCGCACAAGGGGTACGCTACACAAGGTTGTACGAGCTCGAGAACAACCCGTTGAAGATTACTGACACGTATGAAATTACGGCGCCGGCCTTCCGTGCTTCAAAGGGATGGATTACCGTGGCTCAGGACAGCGTTGTTAAACTGGAGGCTAAGGTCAACGACTTTGAAGGAAATACGAGCGTATTAGAGTTTTACATAAAAGGCAATGCACCACTGCCACCTGGAAAGAATCCAGTAAAATTGGACTGGGCAAAAGATCATGATTTGACTTTGGGACCCATTCAAATACACATTCCCGCCGGCGCTTTGTACAAAACATCTGAATTTAATTTGTTCAAGAAAGGAGATACACAGCACGTTATAGGTGAAGGTTGGGTTGCGCTGCAAAGCCACATGACCCTAGAGTGGGCCTTAGACAGCATACAGTCTCCAGAAGTGGGCTGGTTCCTTTGGGAGGCGAACCATAAAGGAAAGAAGAGCGCTATTTCGGGGCAGCGCGATGGCAATGTCATGACTTTTAAAACTCGAAGTACAGGGACATATTCTTTGGATCAAGACTTGAAAAGACCTGATCTAGGCCTGCTAAAAACAACCACATATGCGCGCAGTAACAGTGCTTATCGAGAGATTCGTTTGCGCGTGGCAGACGATAAGACGGGTGTGGAGCGTTACAGTGCTCGGATCGATGATCGATTCGCACGGATCGACTTCGATTATAAAAACGAGATGTTAAAAGTGATTGTTCCCAAGGATATCCCCGCAGGAAGCCATAATTTGCGTGTTGTAGTAATCGATGGAGTTGGAAACACCTCCGTAGAAGAGTATACCATCACATTATGATGCAGCGCGCACTCCTTTTTATGCTCCTTTTAACCTGCTCCTTCCAGGCTTCGGCTCAGGAAGGTAAAAAGCCGGTACAACTTCATGGGGTTATTGTCAGCAATGATTCTTTGATCCAATTATTACCTAACGTCCAGATCTTAGTTAAAAGCCGCGGGCAAATGACAGTAAGCGACCGCGATGGATTCTTTTCACTGGTCGCGATGCCCGGAGATACGGTATTATTTCAGCACATTGGCTTTCGTTTAAACCGCTTCTGGGTCGCAGATACGTTAGAAGGGGAACATTTCCTTGCGCGCATCGTATTAGAATGGGATACTGAAGTCTTAGACCCAGTGATTGTTTATCCATGGCCATCCAAAGAAAACTTTAAAGAAGAATTTCTGGCGATGAAAATCGAAACCACAGAACTGGATATTGCACAACGCAACCTCGCGTTAGATGAACTTCGCGCCCGTGCTGCCGCCATGGGCTATGATGCGGCAGAGATGCAAGATTACCTCATTACCATGCAGAATCAGCAGCTCTACAACGAAGGGCGCTATTATGGGGGCAATGGTGCTTCCGCAATATTAGGTGCGCTATCAAATCCCTTCGCTTGGACGGAATTATTTCAAAGCCTGAAACGCTAATTCGTCTTGAAAAATCTTCTCTTCATAAGCATCTTCTTCGCTTCCGGGCTGCATGCTCAAATTATGGATTCAACACTGCTCGATGAGGTCGATGTAGAATCTCAGCGCGTATCAGAGGAAGGCACCAACGTCCTAGGGAAGGATATTCGCTTCACTACTGGAGCCGAGGGTGGCGTAGAAGGGGTAGTAAAAACATTCGCCGGAGTGAGCTCGCGCAATGAAATGAGTTCGCAATACAATGTTAGAGGAGGAAACTTTGACGAAAACTTAGTTTACATCAACGACTTTGAAGTCTTTCGACCCTTCCTCGCTCGTGCAGGGCAGCAAGAAGGAATGAGTATTATTCATCCGCACCTTGTCAGTAGTATAAAGTTTAGTGCAGGAGGATTCAGTGCTTTGGAAGGAGATAAACTTAGCTCCGTTCTAGATGTGAAATACGAATATACTCGCGACCCTAAGCTGAAAGATCTTATTCTAGAGACTTCGCTCACAGGCGTAAGCTGGGCTTCAAAAAACCACACAAAAGGCTGGACCATCGCGAGCGGTCTTCGCTACCGAAACAATGCCGTACTGCTCAATGCCACGGATGTTCAAAGCGACTACTTTCCAGTGAATGCAGATGGTCAATTGCTACTTACGAAGCTGTTTGGTAAAGGCCCGAATGAAGTAGGAACGTCGCGAGTGGAAATCTTCGCTCATGTTTCACACAACAGGATGAATCAGATTCCGCAAAACAGACAAACCAACTTCGGATCCTTGCAGGAGGCGCTACGATTGAATGTGTTTTTTGACGGCAAGGAAGAATTTGGTTACGACACCCAATTCTTAGCTGCTAAATATCAAACACTTACGCAGGTTGCGGGAGGTGGAGTTCGCACTCTATCTGCATCAGGTTTTCACACTACTGAGTTGGAAATCACCGATGTGATCGGCTACTACAGACTGAACGAACTCAACAATGATTTAGGCTCCGATGACTTTGGCGAAATAAGCTTAGTACGTGGTGTTGGTGCTTTTCAGGATTACCGCAGAAACTTCCTCGATGCCTACATCGGCAATGTAAAATATGAGGAATTGATCGGATGGAACAGAGTCGATCTTACCTGGGGGGTCCAATTACAAGGAGAAAACATCTACGACCGCTACAAAGAGTGGGAACGCATCGACAGTGCCGGCTATAGCCTACCGAACACAGGCAGCACCATCGACAGCGTTATCGATGGAAGGTTATTCAGTACACCTGCCGATGGCTTAGAACTCTATACACATGTGACTGCAACCCAAACGTTGATCAACACCCGAGCGAAGAGTTGGATCAACGCGAAAGGCTCTATTCCACTAGATAAAGGTATCTGGCATTACAACATAGGTGCACGGATGCAGTGGGCCCAATTGTCAAACGAAGTTCGCATCAGCCCACGTGCACGATTCAACTTTATACCAGATGGAGGACTGCTTGCTGCCTACCGGTGGACCTTTGCTGCAGGATTGTACGATCAATACCCC
>JAQWJX010000114.1:0-7414 GCA_029248145.1 Schleiferiaceae bacterium
GTGTGCCATTTTCAGTTGCTTCGAAGTTTACAGACTTCACTGAACGACCATTTAGGTCAATCAATTCAACCGTGTAGTTGCCCGCAGGTAACTCTAGTGCTAATGTCGTAAAGTCTTCAGCAGGATTAGGGAAGAGCTTTACTGTTTCCTCAGCTTGCTCAACGTCTTCTTCTGCTATTCCGATAGGACGAGTTATCATTAATGAGGTCGTCTGGAATGCTCCACGACCGAAAGTACCTGCGAAAATATCGCCTTCCTCAACCGACATATCAGCTGTAGAACTCTTGCTCGTACGGTACTGCTTCAAGGTAAAGACTGGCACGCGTGCTAGACCACTATTGTCAGCGCCCCATTGAGGTGAAGCCGAATTGATGTTCTGCGTTGAGAAAATACCAAACTCCGTTCCTATGATTGCGTAGGCACTATTGCCTTTATCAAAAGTCGCAGCATATACTGGGAAGTTGCCTAAGTTACCGTCTTTCACAAGGAAGTTTGCAGAAGTCGAAGTAGCATTGCCACTGTAGTACACATAGTTTGAGTTTCCGTAATTTCCACATGTTACCAAGACGCGATCATTGTCGTTAGGATCTACTGCAATACTAGTAATGTTCCTTCCTGGTAAATTCTGAACCATATCTACTGTTACCGCAGTTGCGCCACTATCTACATCCGCTGTGCCGTAATCACGGGCAGCAGCAAGACCTGCTATTCTGTATATACGACCACTCTCAGTTCCTATCCAAGCGTAATTACCATCTTCGCTCACCTCCACAGCCTGAGCCGTACCAGTGATTGAAGCCAGTTTATACCACTCTGGTGTTGTACTAAAATCAAGGGCGCCGCGAGTCATCCATACCGAACCACTAAAACCTACTATAAACATGCTGCTTACAGGATCTTGAACGATCACACTATCATCCATATTCAAGGCATTCGGCAGTGTGTATTTGAATGGAAGGCCATTCGTATTCGAACCCAACACCACTTCTGCACCCGAAGCATAACTTACATCTACAGTTGCAATAATCTCTGCAGCCGGAGACGAATTAAAAATTACTGTGAAATCACCTGTTGTCGCATCGAAGCTACCGCTACCATCTCCGCTTAGGTTTCCGCTCGCATCAGAAGTAATGACTGCTGTACCACTTTGAACCATAAACGTAGCTGCATCCATAACAGCTGAAGACTGCAGTGGTGCAATATTTGAGACGAAAGTATCCTGACCAGCATTAGCGAAACCTAAAGAGCGAAGTGCGCGGTTAACTTTAAATTGAACTGAATCCTCGCTGAGTGGATCATTACTGTTCTCATACAAGTAGAATGGCGTCATCCAAGAACCAACACCTTGGCTCGAGCGACTGTCCCAGAAAGAGGTAAATGACTGCCCTTTATTTTCACTACGACCAATTCTTCCTTGCTGATATTCTGTAAAGTAAATCTTCGGTACCAACCAAGATACCGTTGAATAACCACCGTCACCTGAGAATCCATCAACAGCCCCTAAACTACGTCCTTCGTTCGGAGTATTTCCAGAACCGTCCATCACCCAGCTACCATTATCCTGTGTACCTCCCACAACGTAGCGGTCCGCAGAAATTCCAATATTATAAAATTGAGTCGTCACATAATTCTTATTCAATGTCTGCCATGTTGCTCCAGCACTGTTTGAAAAGTAAACACCACCATCGTTTACGATGTAGACTTTACTGCTATCCGTTGGATGCCAAACGACATCGTGATTGTCTGAATGAATATTGAAGGGTCCAAACCCGTTGACTTGGTTCCATCCTTGACCTTGCTCCCAGCCCCATACCGTAATACCACCTACGATGATGCGGTTCTTATTACTTGGGTCGACGCCTATAGCTAAGTCATATTTACCTTGACATTGCGAACTACAGAACGGGTCAAAATAGGTGGATTTTTGTCCAATTTTAGACCAAGTATCACCACCATCCGTTGTGCGGTATACTCCAGCTAATGCACTACCTGAAGTGATCTGTACCACATAAACGTAATCTTCATCATCTGCGGCAGAAGCAAACATAATACGGCCACCACTGCGCGGTAAACCGGTCGAACCTGCACTTGATTTAGAAACTTCTACCCAAGTCGATCCACCATCAGAACTTTTCATTGTACGTCCCCCTAAGGTTCCCCAAACGTTACCGCCTGCGTCCATGTGGATATCCCAACACGTTCCATTTGAACCAATCTGTCCCTGTATTGGGTTACTCCAGCTCGTACCGCCATTAGTTGAAAGGCGGATACCTGAACTTGTTGCGATATAGAGCTTCTCATTATTTGCCGGATCGGTAATAATCGCTCCAACAGATGGAAATGTCGAAGTTGAAGATAACTGCGTAAACCCAGCATCGTTTGCTCCTTTCTTGAATACACCTGCTCCAGGAAAACCTGAAGAAGTGGACGCACCGTAGCCAGTTGTCCAAGTGTTATACAAACCCTCGCCAGTACCGTAATAAACATCACCATCCTTGCTGTAAGCGATAGTCATTACTGCTAAATTCTCCTGTTCAGGATTTACTTCTGTCCAGCTCAAACCAGCATCATTGCTGTAATACAACCCACCACTTACGGAACCCACGTACATTTGGTTCGTGCTGTCCGGGTTGATTGCAAGACCACGTGTTCTACCGCCGCGGTTGTTTGGACCGCGTTCGGCCCAATTAAGACCAATAGCACTTTCGGGCATATTCTCTAAACTTTCAATAGCCGACTGAATATCTTCCTGATTTACAGTACCCGTCACTTGATTGGCGCGCAAGCCATGCAAATATGCAGCAGCACCTGCGGCACTTTGTTCCTCCATATTCACAGGAGTATACTTAGGTGCACTTGTAGTAAGTGCAATTATGGCGGCGGTTAGTACTGAGCCTGCTAAGGCAAAACGTAATCCTTTTTTCATGTATAGTAAACTAATTGTTTCTAATAAAGTTAAAAATAGGGTGCAAAACGCATTACCGCAAGTCCTTAAACAAGATGCTTTTCAGCATGATAAGAACTGCGAACTAATGGTCCAGACTCTACATATTTAAAGCCCATATCCAAGCCAATTTCTTTCAATCTATCAAAGGTTTCAGGGGTAACAAACTCTGCCACAGGCAAATGCTTTGGAGTAGGCTGTAAATACTGACCCAGGGTCAAAACGTCAACGCGTGCATCAACTAATTCCTGCATGGCCTCTATGACCTCCTCCTCTGTTTCACCGAGTCCGAGCATAATTCCACTTTTCGTTCGATGAATCCCCTGATCTTTGAGGTATTTCAAGACCATGAGTGAACGATCAAACTGCGCTTGGATTCTTACTTTTCGCGTCAATCTGCGAACCGTTTCCATATTATGGCTAACAATTTCTGGATTTGCTGCAATAATGCGGTCTACATTATGGAGTTCTCCCTTGAAATCTGGAATGAGCGTTTCCATGGTAGTGTTAGGACTTAAACGACGTATGGCATTCACGGTTTCCGCCCAGATAATGGACCCCCCGTCTGCTAGGTCGTCACGATCGACAGAAGTGAGTACGGCATGTTTGATTTTCATCAACTTTACACTGCGTGCAACTTTTTCCGGCTCTTCCCAATCCACAGACTGCGGACGTCCGGTAGCTACATTACAAAACCCACAAGAACGCGTACATATATTGCCGAGAATCATGAATGTTGCAGTCCCTTCACCCCAGCATTCGCCCATGTTGGGACAATGACCGGATTCGCAAATGGTGTGTAACTTGTATTTATCCACCAAACCTCGAACACTCTTGTATTTTTCGCCCGTAGGCAACTTTACACGAAGCCACTGCGGCTTTTTCACGCGTTCTTTAGTTGCTTGCGGCTTTTGGGATTTGTGTTGATCAACCATAATAGGATAACTTTTAGATGTTGGTTTTGTTTTGACTAAAACCAAATTCTTCGCGCCAATTTTCGACAGTGGTCTCCGTCACTTGTTGGTGCGATCCGTGAGCAAGTACTTTTCCGTCAGCAATCAAAATGAGCTGAGGGCTTTCATGCTGAATATTTAAATCTTCTGCTAAAGCCAATGACAGTGGACGCTGTGCAACTACATCTAGATAAACCCACGTCTCCTCGCTATGGCTCTTAACGAATTGAAGTCTTTTCATTGCAAATAGACTTACGCTGCATCGTGTGCTATGCTTGTAGATAAACACCGGTCCTTTTAAACGCAGATAACCCGCAAGATCTTCGAAAGATTGCGGGTGCTCAAAGGGGATTTCAGCGGTCTTTCGACCCGACTTATCCGTAGTGCGTAGGAAGCTCAACATGAGAATAAGTCGGACATTTTTCAGTCGTTCCACATGAGGAGAGTGCCAATGTAGCCGCCAGAACTACAGCAAGAGTTAAAACTTTTTTCATCATTACATCGATTAGTTTCGCTTAACTTGCGAATGGTAAAAATAACGCACACGCTTCAAACTTCTTGCGTAATGCCCAACTTCCTTTCCACATTTCCGAAAAATTCATGGTCTGACTTCTTTGAATCAGAGCAGAAGAAGAAGTATTGGACTGCTTTGTACCAATTCCTTCAAATGGAATACGATACGATGACCTGCTATCCACCAGCAGCAGATATTTTTAAAGCATTTGAAGTTTGTGAGCCAGAAAATGTGCGATGTATCATCATAGGCCAAGACCCCTATCACGGTCACGGACAAGCCAACGGTTTAGCATTTAGTGTGGCCAAAAACCAACCGATTCCTCCCTCCCTTAAAAACATATTTAAGGAATACAGCGCGGATCTAGATGTGGAGCCCCCAATACATGGAGACCTAAGCAGCTGGGCTAGCAACGGTGTATTCTTAATTAATACCGCTTTATCCGTTAGAGCAAAAGAGGCCGGCTCCCACAAAAGCAAAGGATGGGAAATCTTCACACGAAACGCGATAGCGCACATTTTAGAAAAATCTTACGAAGCCGGCTTCATCTGCTTCGGCGCTCCCGCACACAAAATCGCACTGGAATGCTGTGAAAATTATCCTAAGAACGAAGCGGTAATTCTACACACCCCTCATCCGTCGCCGCTCAGTGCCTACAGAGGTTTTTTCGGATCAAAACCCTTCACAACTTTTAATAGCAAACAGGCACAAAAAGGTCGAAAAACTGTAACTTGGAAACTTCCTTCAAGTCAACAAGGAAAGTTGTTTTAAACTGATACAGAGAACTTTGAGCTAACATGACTGAACTGATTTTTCCCATATTAAACGTTCTGCTATTCGCCTATCTGGTCTACCGCATGCGCGGTTCTACCAACGAACAAGGTATTCCTAGTGGAAGCCCAGACTTACCTGCCTGGGCATCACAGCAATTGGAAGAATTAAAAGCGCGGGTTCAGCAGCTCGAAATCGACTTAAATGAAAGTCGACAATCGGAGCAACAAGTGTTATTAAACAGTGCTACTGAAAAAGCAACTTTGGAAAGTGCCGTGAATGCGGCTAAAGAAAAATTGGCACACATTGAGAAAGTGCATGCAGCGCAAAAAACTGAAGACGAGAAGACCAAAGAAGGAATGAAAAACGAGTTTAAAGTTCTTGCGCAATCCATTCTTGATGAAAAATCGAAACAATTCAAAACGACGAATTCTGAAGAATTAGATAAGCTCCTTGCACCCTTTAAACAGAAGCTCGAAGATTTCGAAAAAACAGTCAAGGACAACCATGAGAAAGAAGTTAAGTCCACTTCCGCTTTAATGGAGAATATAAAGTCACTCAAAGACATGAATGACAAGCTCTCCGAGGAAGCAAGCGGACTTGCGAAAGCGCTAAGAGGAGATAATAAGAAACAGGGGAACTGGGGTGAATTCGTTTTAGAGCGTGCACTCGAAATGAGTGGACTCGCCAAAGACAAAGAATATTTTGTTCAAAACAGCGAAACCACAGAGGATGGAAGACGCTTACAACCTGATGTTATCATTCAATTGCCTGGCAACAAAAAAATTATAATTGACTCTAAAGTGAGCTTAGTTGCTTGGGATAATTTTATCAATGCTGCGACGGAAGAGGAAGCTGCTGCAGGATTAAAAGCATTGGCGGTTAGCGTTCAAACCCACATCAAGGGCCTCAGCGATAAAGACTATCCACAATTGTATGGTGGGGATACGCCAGAATTTGTTTTGCTGTTTATCCCGATCGAGGCGGCATTTATGGAAGTAACAAAATTTGATCAAGCCTTGTATGAATTTGCCTTCTCTAGGAAGATCATCGTGGTGAGTACTTCTACATTACTAGCCACTTTGAAGACGATCGCAATGGCTTGGCGTCAAGAAAAGCAAACAAAAAATGTGATCGAAATTGCGGAGGCCGGCGGAAAACTCTACGATAAGTTCGTTGGACTGAGCGAAGATCTTAAGAAACTTGGAAGTCAATTTCAAACCGCACAGAATACCTACCAAGACACCATGACAAAGATGATGGAGGGTCGAGGAAATTTAATTTCGCAGGTCGAGAGATTGAAAAAATTGGGCAGTAAGACAAAGAAAGAATTAGATAATAGACTTGTGGATAGAGCTGAATTAGGCGAATATTCAGATAAAAACATTGAAGAAAACCCCTCGGATAAATAACTATGGCAAACGACCAACTCATCTACGGACTACGTCCTATTCTTCAAGCGGTTCAGGATGGACAGACCATCGATAAAGTATTCCTTCAAAAAGGAATCAGTGGTGCACTGTACACGCAACTCGAAGGAACACTGCGCGACGCAGGAATCGAACCCAAATACGTACCCGTAGAAAAATTAAATCGCGTTACGCGCGGCAATCATCAAGGAGCCGTGGCTTACCTCAGTCCTATCGACTTCCACGAGTTGGAAGAAGTTATTATGAAAGTAATGGATGAGGGACGCAAGCCATTGATTCTTGCCTTAGATCGTATCACAGATGTACGAAACTTTGGTGCGATTACCAGAACAGCCGACTGTTCTGGTGTAGATGCCATTGTCATACCTAAAAACGATAGCGCTCCTGTAAGTGCGGACGCCGTTCGTACATCAACCGGAGCATTGCTTGAAGTGCCTGTTTGTAAGGTTAATCATATGAAAGATGCCGTGTACCTGGCTCAAAGCTTAGGTCTAAAAATTATTGCAGGTACAGAAAAGTCCGAATCCCCTATGTACGAAGCACCATTTAATGAACCCTGTATGGTTATTATGGGCAATGAAGAAACCGGCGTCCACAAGAGCCTGTTGCAATTGGCAGATGCCAAAGCCTTAATTCCAATGTATGGTCAAATCAATTCATTGAACGTAAGCGTGGCAACAGGCATCATTCTCTACGAAGCGGTTCGTCAAAGAAGTTAAAAATGAGGGGGATTTTAGTTGGATTATTAGCTATGTGCAGTAATGTGCTTTTCGGGCAATACAATTGCCAAAGCACCAAACAT
>JAQWJX010000120.1:0-2323 GCA_029248145.1 Schleiferiaceae bacterium
TCTAAACTCAATATAGGATCAAAAAATAGTCGTTCCCCCAAGGTTGCCGCGGCCGGATTGATGGGATTATCTGCGGGATACTCTAAAACCGGGTAGGTTGTATTTAGTCCTTCAAAGACTGCATCATCAGGGACACATGAAACTATCAAAAGTGCTATGAGAATACTAACCGCACCATGATTGTTATTACCTCTATCGAACATGAATCTTTTTTACTGTCGTTGTGCAATCTAAAAGGTGCATACGTAACAAAAACATTCCTTTGGTAGTCAAGTTTATCTCATTCAAACCTTCACTTAAATTCCCTTCAATTATTTTTCGTCCTAAAAGGTCAATAATCTCGTAGCTGCCGCCTTTTGATGATTCAACAGTGAAATTACCATTCGAAGGATTGGGGTAAAAGCGTACAGCCGAAACCTTTTCAGTAATACCCATAGCTGAATTGCCTTCGCTAGACGTGAATACATAGTTGTTCATGTTATGCAGCGTTTGTGCAGCTCCCCCTGTCTCCCCGTGACTTATAGGACCGGAACCTAAATTGATACCTCTAAAAAGTTTATTGTAATCAGCCGTAATCGAAATCAGCAGGCTGTCCGAGCCTATGAGCGCTCCTGAGGTAGGTAACGTCAATTGAGCATAATTTCCATCACCTAGACCGTGAAATTCAAAGATCTGACTGAAAGTGCTACCGCCTAAACCCTCTGCAGCAATAAAGCGGTATCCTGCTGTCCACCCCCAATGCATAGAGGGACTTTTTGGAGCTAACGGATGACTTGTATTGTAAATTGTGGGATCTAGATGGTTTAATGACGCATTTACACCGACTGCAAAGCGAATACTTTCTAGGGAGTCAATTGAAAACATTCCTAAATTAATACTGGTCACACTCAATCCATCAACTAAAGTGAGGGCCTCGGCAGTATCTATAGAACCACCGTCATGAATGAGAATTATCTCATCCAGGTAATATTGTATTCGATTCAGCTTAAATGGGTTACCTAGATTGTTGATGCCCTCTATACCGAAGGTGCTCGTATCTGTTCCTACCCTGTGTTCAATTTGCAAAACAACCGTCTTCGACTGCGCACAAAGAATATTAGCACTTAAAACAAAGCCCAGGATAAAACTTAAATTTCTCATTAGAATGTTGGATTTGATTCTTAAAAGTACAAAAACCGTACCTTTAGCTTTCAAGGGGAAGGTCCTCATACCCTTGAGACATTCCTCTTCTAAACCTATTTCGATATGAAAACAAAAGAAGAGATTGTAACCAATTGGCTCGTACGCTACACAGGTGTTCCTTTAGACGAATTTGGAGCCTACATTCTACTTACAAACTTCCAGCACTACGTTGATATTTTCGCCGCTCTGACAGGCGCTGAAATTCAGGGAAGAGGAAAAAGTATGACTAGCGCCACTCATGAAGGCATAACCATAATAAATTTCGGTATGGGTTCGCCAAATGCGGCTACAGTAATGGACCTACTTAGTGCTATAGAAACCAAATCGGTATTATTTTTAGGCAAGTGCGGCGGACTCAAAAAAAGAAACAATATTGGTGATCTAATCCTCCCCATTGGTGCGATTCGAGGAGAAGGAACATCGAACGACTATTTTCCTCCAGAGGTCCCTGCAATGCCATCGTTCGCGCTTCAAAAGGCCGTAAGTACTACCATTCGTGATAATAATATTAATTATTGGACCGGGACTGTATACACAACAAACCGAAGAGTTTGGGAGTTTGACAGCAAATTCAAAAAGTACCTTAAAAAGGTTCGAGCATACGCTATAGACATGGAGACGGCAACCTTATTTACGGTCGGGTTCCACAATAAAATACCAACAGGAGCGCTTTTGCTTGTAACGGATCAGCCCATGATTCCTGATGGAGTAAAAACCATGGAAAAAGACGCAGTCAATTCAAAACTTCACGACGAACGTCATGTGCAGATAGGCATTGATTCGCTTAAGCAACTCATGAATAACGGAGAAACGATCAGACACTTAGTCTTTTAAAACCTCACGCGCTCACACACGCACTACATGCGCCTTTTGCTGAAATATTTATTTCTTGAAAGGGAAGCTGCGAAAGACTAGATTTTAATTGATCTGAAATTTCCACACACTCAACGCCGCCGCAAGAAGAGCATTTTAGATGAAGGTGTTCATGGCTATGCGCGCTCACAGAACAACCAAAACAACGTGCATAATAGGAATCTCCGTTTTCCTCATAGGCCTTGTGTATTAAGCCTTTCTCATTAAAAATTAAAAGGGTACGATAGAGGGTTGTACGATCATATTGACTCAACATTCTTTGAAGAGA
>JAQWJX010000121.1:0-11004 GCA_029248145.1 Schleiferiaceae bacterium
CTATTTCCACGGTAAAAGCAGCGGCATCGACCCAACCATCTGTTATTTAGGACTGCCCTTATTGATTCAAAGTAAAGATGAATTGGGTACTGTAAGCCTACCTGTGAATGCAGGAAAAGGAGCTGTATTTCTTTTAAATAGTGGTGCTCCGGGAGAAACCCAGCCTATGGTAGCCATCTTTATGGAGAAACTTAAGGAAGAGGGCTTCCGCAAAATGCTTAAGAATCAGTTTGTAAAATATAACGATGCGTGTATCCAAGCCTTCGTCAAGGGAGACCGCGGACCATTGTTTACAAATCTCAAGAAATTAAGTGCCTTAGTACTCGATAATTTCGACCCAATGATTCCAAACGGTTTTCACAAACTTTGGAAAGAAGGTCTAGAAACTGAGGATTACTTTTTAAAACTCTGCGGCTCCGGTGGTGGAGGTTTTGTCATGGGATTCACTCGTGACTATGAAAGCATCAAAGAGAAATTCCAGGGTTATGCCCCTGAGGTGGTTTACCGCTTTTGAAACCCATGAGTAAAAGACGCTTAAATGCGTTAAAAGTACTGGCTCTTTTGAGTCAGATTCGTTGGTACAATATTCTATTACTTCTTCTAGGACAATATTTAGCAGCACTCTATGTGTTTGCAGATAAATATGCGCGGATTCCACTTTTAACAGATGCTGGAACGCACCTCAGCATTTGGGCATCCACGTTTTTATTGGCCAGTGGATTCCTAATTAATACGTTTTACGACCTAGAAGCAGATAGCATCAATAGGCCTCGGCAAACTTCATTTGAACGATTGGTTCGAAAAAGCACCTCGCTTCGTGTAGCCGGGATTTTATTGTTCTCCGGACTACTTATGGCATTAACGGTCAGCTTGCGCGCTTTAGGTTATTACGGCATCTATGCCTTTTTATTATGGCTGTATTCCCATCGATTAAGGAATATTCCTTTTATAGGACATGCTAGCGCTGCAATCCTAGGTCTAATGCCGTTTTTTGGCATTAGTGTTTACCATGATTTTATTAGTCTGCCTACCCTAGCATATGGTATGCTGCTTGGACTGGCGTTGTTTTCGCGAGAATTAGTTAAAGATTTACTGGGATTTAAAGGCGATATTATCGCAGGCAAGGTGAATGCCGCGGCAGTTTATGGGACCAGTAAGGTCCAATTGGCTCTTGTCATCAACACGATACTTGCTTGGATTCCTGCCTATTTTACACGGCCACTTTTCAATGAATATGCTTCATACGGTATTGTAATCTTATTATTCTTGTTAACCGTGTCGAACCTAATTACATTACGTTCCATCAATGTGCGCAATTTAAGATGGGCGCATCTGGGATATAAATTAGTACTGGTCATTGGTGTTTTGACCATTCCCTTTTTGTAATTATCGAATGATGTTTAGAATGCCTTCCTTGATCGAAATTTCATCAAAAGGTAGATCTACCATGAGCCGCCAGCTGTAAGCGCCCATAGGCAACGGCTTGCCATTGTAAGTACCGTCCCAACAATCGTTTTCGTCTGTGCTAGAATAGACCACATTACCCCAGCGGTTGAAAATCTGAAAATCAAAGCCTTCAAAACCGACACCTTTTATGCTAAAGCAGTCGTTAACTCCGTCGTTGTTTGGGGAAAAAGCAGTGGGTATGTACAAGTAGAAATCGGTTTCGACGGCCACTATCAAGGTGATACTATCGATACAACCAAAATCGCTCGTTACTACCTGGGTGACCTCGTAATCGCCTGGGCGAGCGAAGTCATATTCAAATTCCGCTCCTGTAATCGTTGTAGAGTCTAAATACCACGTCCAATTCACCTCGTTTTGCGCTTTTTCACTAAACGCCACGCGTAGAGGCACATAAGGATCATTTAGGTACTGAAAACCTGCTGATGGCTTCGGCATATTAATGGCTAAGGCACTGTCTATGAGCACTACTTCACACCCATCTGATACGCTAAAGGGAACAAAGGTCGTATCATTCCACGGCAAGATTGCACGAGGATTATCTTGTGTCAGGTTATCTGACCAATAAAAAGTAAGCGGATTCTCACCCCCTAGATGAACAGGTGCGAGGTATGCGCTATCCCCTGGACATATGCGGATTGTATCGCGCTCGTAAGCCATAGGCTCATAGGGCTTCAAATAAAGATCGTGGGTGAATTCTACTGTATCGCCGCATTCGTCGAACAGAACATATGTGAATGAAGTATCTCCCTCTACGTGAAAATAGCGCGAGGGGAGGTACATACTGTCCGCCAGCCAAAACCCATCGTAAGAACCCTCAAAGGCAGTTGCCACTACAGAAAGCTCCACACTATCTCCCGGGCAATTCACGGTGTCGGAAGTCGCATTTAACGTCAATGTACCTTCTAAAGAATCTTTATCCCGTATGAGATAATTCATGCGTCGCACGGGATAGTTGTAACAATCCGTGTAGACATAGTCTTGAACAATAGTCAAGTTTTCGTTCGTCTCGGGTGAATTATCATCGTATACCCAAAATGTAAGAGTATCCGCTGTTTGATAGGGCGCTAAATAAAGCGTATCCGGTAAAACGGAAAAATCAACACCCTCCACTGCCGTGCTTAGAACCGTATCCACATAGATCGGAATCTTCATGTTTACGCTAAGGTTTGCATTGCGTGCAAAGATGATTTCATTCTTATTACATCCCTCAACAAGCATGGTGTCATTGAAACTGTTACCAACGTTTGTGGAGTCTATAATCGTCAATTCAGGACCTTTTAACGATTGCTTCTCAAGGAATACCGCACTGGATAAAGCCGCATCAGATACATTGGCCAATTTTAGTCGAATGGTATACCAACCGCCACATTGTACCTCAGCTCTAGCAGTGAATTTATCAGTATATCCATCCAATGTTGTGATGGAACCGTTCGATGCATTATAATAGCCACTATGTGCTACAAAATTTGGATTTGCCGACGAACAGTTTGATGCTGGATAACTTCCAGAAGGTGATCCGGAATTGATTGTATTTACGGCAATGGGAACGTTGGTTCCTGGAATAGTGGCAATATTTCGTACCACAGTACCATTTGTTGGTGCGCTCACGCCGTTGATGTATGGACCTTCCAAAAAGAAACCGAATACATCATTGAAATTACTACACGTGTAGCCGTCGTATTCGTGCGAACCGAAACAATAATTAAATTTTATAGAATCCGATTGAGCGATAAAACTAAATTCGATTTCAACCATATCCTTGATGGCGTATCCAGAAGAACCTAATTGGGTTAAAACAGAGGACAGCTCCGAATCTGTAAAAGTCACATTGTTACCGCTACCGTTGGTGGCCGCGATAACATCAGAGGCATTCTGTGCCGCAACCATTACAATACCTGATTGTACTGGAAAAGCAGTATCATTCGCCTCGAAATAACCGATTTGAGTCGTGTTCGCTTGGGTAAGAGGAAGTGCGTTTTGACCCATATTATAAATGGATAAAGTAGAATCTACAAGAATATTCGCCGCCATCCAATAGGGCTTCTTGTAGTTACCAGTACTATTCACAGTCATGCTGGGCTGAGCGCTTAATAGCGTGCCAAGCATTACGAGAAATATTAAAAGTATTTTCCGCATGCCCGAATATAGAAAATTTAAATGTTGCAAGGCACTTCAATTGTTAGCGTTTAACTTTGAGAACAGAAACAAAATAGGTTCACCATGACAGACCCCAAGACATTTATCGAGGCAAATAAAGAACGATTATTAGACGAGCTCTTTAGCCTTTTACGCATTCCTTCCATTTCAGCCGATCCGGCCTACAATTCTGACGTTGCAAAATGTGCAGACCATATGGCCGAGCACATGAACTCTTTAGGGTTAGATGCGGTAGAGATTTTCCCAACAGCCGGTCACCCTATCGTTTATGGCGAGTGTCTGGTAGACCCTGATTTACCCACGGTTTTGGTTTATGGTCATTATGATGTGCAGCCTGCGGATCCCATTGAACTATGGGACAATGACCCTTTCGAACCGGTTATTAAAACCACTAAAATCCACCCTGAAGGCGCCATTTTTGCGCGTGGAGCGTGCGACGATAAAGGTCAAATGTTCATGCACCTTAAGGCTTTCGAAATCATGAAAAGTAATGGCGAGATTCCGTGCAATATCAAATTCATGATTGAAGGTGAAGAAGAAGTCGGAAGCAGTAACCTTGAACCCTTCGTGGCAAGTCATAAGGAAAAATTGGCCTGTGATACGATTCTCATCTCTGATACGGGAATGATCAGTAATACGACTCCTTCAATAACAACTGGACTGCGCGGCTTAAGTTACGTTGAAGTTGAGGTCACTGGTCCAAACAGAGATTTACACTCTGGACTCTATGGCGGTGCAGTTGCAAATCCATTGAACGTCCTTGCTAAAATGGTGGCCTCTTTACACGATGAAAATGGACAAATTACAGTCGAGGGATTCTACGACGGTGTTGAGATCGTAAGTACTGATGAACGCGCGCTTATGGCAAAAGCACCTTTTAGTCAAGAGGAATTTAAAGAGAGTATTGGTATCGGCGATGTTTGGGGCGAAGAAGGCTACAGCACACCTGAACGTACTTCTATACGCCCAACGCTAGATGTAAATGGGATGTGGGGCGGCTACATTGGCGAAGGAGCTAAAACCGTAATTCCATCGAAGGCCTATGCTAAGATTTCCATGCGTTTGGTCCCGGGTCAAAACCCGGAAGCGATTACCGAAAAGTTTATCAAACATTTTGAAGCCATTGCCCCAGCCTCAGTCGCCATAAAAGTTACGCCGCACCACGGAGGACTGCCTTATGTAACGCATACAACAAACCCGGCGTATCAAGCCGCATCTAAGGCCTATGAAAAAACCTTTGGTAAGGCGGCCTTGCCTGTACGAAGTGGCGGCTCCATTCCTATCGTTGCGTTGTTTGAACAGCAATTGGGTGCGAAAAGTATTCTCATGGGCTTCGGTTTAGACAGTGATGCGATCCATAGTCCAAACGAACACTATGGTGTTTTCAATTACTTTAAGGGCATCGAAACCATCCCCTATTTCTACGAAAACTACGCTACGCAGAAGTAATGAAAAACGAACTGCACCAGAGCGGGAGTCTTTATCTAAAGCAACATGCCAACAACCCTGTACATTGGCAGCTCTGGTCCGCAGACACGTTAGCACAAGCAGCAGAAGACAAGCGTCTTTTACTGCTTTCCATAGGGTATTCTAGTTGCCATTGGTGCCATGTGATGGAAGAGGAAAGTTTTGAAGATAAGGAGGTAGCGGGTTTGATGAATGCCCATTTTACATCGATCAAAATTGACCGTGAGGAGCGGCCAGATCTGGACGCCCGATACATGAACGCGGTCCAATTAATGACCGGTCAAGGCGGATGGCCATTGAATTGCATCGCCCTACCTGACGGAACGCCAGTTTGGGGGGGTACTTATTTTTCGAAAACCGATTGGATGGCCGCTTTATCACAAATCGCCCAAATGTGGCAGGAATCGCCACAGACCATTGAAGACTACGCCGAGCAAATGCGTCAGGGGTTAATGGATATGGTTAAAGTAAGTAAAAGTGGTACCCCAGGAACTTTTGAAGCGGCGGATTTTGAAGATGTTTTAGTGCCTTGGATGCGCGGATGGGACGAGCAAAACGGTGGATTAACGCATGCGCCAAAATTCCCAATGCCAAGCAACTACAGCTATCTTTTACAACATGGGCTTTTGTCTAGAAACGAGAGAACATTGTCTTTTGTGCACACTACTTTACAAAAAATGGCACTAGGAGGAATCTACGATTTTGTGCACGGTGGCTTCACGCGTTATTCGACAGATCGGTATTGGAAAGTGCCTCACTTCGAGAAGATGTTGTATGACAATGCCCAATTAATTGGGCTATATGCAAAGGCCTACCGCAGTCGTGCTAACGAATTATACGCCCAAACCATAGCAGATACGGTGGTTTGGTTGCAAAAGGAAATGCAGCTAGACAACGGCCTGTATGCTGCAGCACAAGATGCAGACAGTGTAACTCCGGAAAACTCCAGAGAAGAAGGCGGTTACTATACTTGGCGGATCGAAGAATTAGAAGGTATGGATCTGCCCTATTTTGATGCGTTTAAATGGTATTTCGATATCACTGAACATGGATCTTGGGAGGGAAAATATATTTTACATCGCACGCAGCCCATTGACAGTTTAGCGGAACGATTGAAAATAGACGTAACGACTGCACATGAACAGCTACTAGAATGGCAGCAGCGTATGGCCCGGGCGACAGCGGATCGATCAAGTACGCATCCGAAACCTTTACGCGATCCTAAAGCCCTCACCTGTTGGAATGCTTTACTAGTCATAGGCTTTGCAGAAGCCCATCGCGCTCTGCCAGAAAAAAAATACGACCAAGCGGCCACCAGCTTGCTTGAAGCATTATTAACTACTGTATGGCAAAACGGCGCTATTGCGCATCAATACTTGAATAACGCGGCCGAGGGTGATGGCTTCCTTGACGATTACAGCACCTTTGGACAAGCACTGTTAGAGGGGTTCTTGCTCACTGGAAATAGAATATATCTTGAGCGCGCTCAAGAAATCGCAAAGTATATCGAACGTGTTTTTCCGCTTGAAGGTGATTTCCGTGTGTACACTCCTGCCGTTGATGCCGCTTGGCAAAAGCAATTAGAAATCGAAGACAATGTGATCCCTAGCGCCAATTCCATGTGGGCACATTTCTTTCAATCTGTAGGGATCGTTACCAACCGCAACGATTGGAAGGAGCAGGCCCAAAGAGCTTTGCGTGCCGTTCATAGTAAGGTATTTCGATACGGACCTAACTTTTCGAATTGGCTTGATTTGGGACTAATGAAGGCGTATGGCGCAAAAGAGTTGGTGATCACTGGACCTGGGGCGAAGGCGGCAGCAGAAGAACTACAACGTACCCACTATCAACCCGGAACATTAGTACTATTTAGTGAAACGGCTTCAGAATTAGCGCATTTCAAAGGACGTGTCGGTCGCACGCTCACCTATTATTTGTGCAGTAATAACACATGCCAACTGCCCACGACAGAACCAGACGAACTACTGAAGCTATGGAAAAGCTAAAAGAGCGCTGCGGCTGGTGCAAAGGCAGCGAGTTATACGAAAACTACCACGATAATGAGTGGGGGCGTCCGGTGCGCGATGAAAGGAAAATGTTCGAATTCCTCTTGCTTGAGACCTTTCAAGCAGGCTTGAGCTGGATTACTGTCCTAAAGAAACGCGAAGCTTTTCGAGCCGTTTTTCATCAGTTCGAAATTGCAAGAGTGGCAAAAATGACAGAAAAGGAGATCAAGGATGCGCTACAGAATCCACACATCATTCGGCATGAAGCAAAAATCAGAGCCGCCATTACCAATGCGCAATGTGTTCTTGAGCTTCACGCCCGCGGCAGGACGCTTGTTGATTTCTTCTGGTCCTACGTTGACGGAACGCCTGTTCAAAATGCTTGGAATGATCTAAGCGAGATTCCTGCAAAAACGGATCTTGCATTTCAACTCTCAAAAGACCTTAAGGCACTGGGCTTTAAATTTATAGGACCCACTGTGGTCTATGCCCACATGCAAGCCACAGGAATGGTAAACGACCACCTTACGACCTGTCCTTATTACAACGCTGGAATGCCCTAAAAGAATTTCTTTTTCGATTTTTCCGCAACAAAATCTTTGAGGTAGTAGGGCTCAAAATAGGCCACATCCTCTGCTTCAGGAAGTACGGATAAGTGCTGTCCCATATATTTCGCATCGGGATCAGAGTTCGCCTGAAGTTGCCAATTCTCGGGGATTCGAGTCATAAATTGATCCATTTTCTCTACCCCCTCACCCACTACGGTCACCTGTTCGTTATGTAAATATTCCCAACTATCGTCTGTGATAATCACCGCCTCAACGGCTCCATCTGGCGACAATCCATCCTCGCCCAACCGCCAGACTTGAGCATAAACCTCATCCCGGCGTGCATCCAGAACAGTAATCACAAACGGCGTTGTGCAGTTGGAGAAATCAAAACATCCTAAAGTTGGCACACTATACAATGGAATACCTGAGGCAAAACACAAACCTTTGGCGGTGCTTACACCAATCCGTAAACCGGTATACGAGCCAGGTCCTTTACCTACGCAAATACCATTCAATGCATTAAAATCAACTGAGTGTTCTTCGAGCAGTTCTTTGATCAGCACATGCAAGCGTTCACCATGAATAAAGCGATCTCCCCTTTCTGCTCTACTCGCAACCATCTGCTCGCCGTCCCAAAGAGCGATGCTGCAATTCTTAGTTGCTGTTTCTATGCAGAGTAACACACTTATTTTTTAGCTGTGGAAATGCGCGCGCCACGCTTTAGATTTCGACTCACCGCACTGTACGGACCGGTAATCACAGCAGTACTGTCTTCTACCCCCGTAACAATGATGAATTCATCGTCTTGAATACCCGATTCTACAACGAGCAAACCAGCTTTCATACCGTCTGGAGTAAAGACCACCTCAAAGCTCTCATCAACATCCTCGCTTAATGCGCGTTCGTACGAAACAGCATTTGAAGAAGTGTCCGAACGGACCGTGACGGCCTGTATCGGAACTACCAGCGCATCGCGCACTTTATTCGTAATGATTTCGACAGTAGCCGTCATACCTGGACGGAACGGATTCTTACCGTAGTTTGGTTCCAATACGGCGAAACTGCTATTTAGCATACGGATTTTCACTTCGAAATTGGTCACCTGATCTGGCGAAGCACCCAGTGCCAATTTTGCGCTATTAGCGATTTCACTAACCACACCCCGAAACGAATTTCCTAAGAATGCATCCACCTCAATGAGGGCGGTATCTCCTTTTGTAATCTTCACAATGTCATTCTCGTTGACCTCAACCAAAACCTCCATTGTATTCAGATCTGCAATGCGCAACATCTCAGTACCTGTCATGGTCGCAGTTCCAACCACGCGCTCGCCCAACTCAACGTCTAATTGTGTTACCGTGCCGTCAATTGGTGCAATAATAGTGGTGCGCTTTAAATTTTTATACGCTTCGTCCAGATTTGCCTCTGCACTTTGCAGCTGATATTTAGCGCTCTCCTCTTGTAATTCTGCAACCGAAATGGCGCGCTGTGCTGCATCGTATTCTTGTTCAGAAATGGCACCTTTCTCAAAAAGCACCTTATTTCTTGCCCATAGTTTTTTCGCCTCAGCTAGAGCTACGCTGCTTTGGGCCAAGCCAGCTTTGCCACTGTTCACTGCTGCACGTGCGCGCGTAATGGCACTTTCGTAGAGGTCTGGATTGATCTTTACCAAAACATCGCCTTCGCTGACTTGCTGTCCATCGACAACATTTACTTCAATAATTTCACCACTAACCTCAGGACTCATTTTTACCTCAACCTCCGGTTGAATCTTCCCGCTAGCAGTAACCGATTCCACTACTGTACGTCGATGCGCGTATCCCGTTTCAACGGTAACGGTATCTGCACCCCCACCGATCCAGCCTTTTTTCTTAGCAACAACTAAGGCACCGATAACAACGACCGCAATGGGTATAACAATTTTTAAATTCAGTTTCATGGACCGTAGGTTATAAGGTGATTTGATTAAATAGGTAGAATTCGAGCACTTTTACTTTAAATAAGTAATCGAATTTTGATTGTATCTCGCGACTCTTCGCAGCGAGGTATTGATTCTTACTTAAGCTCAGATCAAAGGCACTTATTACCCCTGTGTCGAAGTTTAGTTGCGCGTTACCCAGTGCCAGTTCTGAGGCCTCTGCCGAGGCTTGAGAAGCTTCGTACAAAGCGAGTGCGCCTTTGGCATCTAAATAGGCACGCTCCATTGTCTGACGTACATTCACTTCCGTTTGCAACGCATCAATAGTTGCGTTGTCGAGTTGAATTTTTGCGCGCTGTACTGCAGAATGCGTCTGACCAGCATTGAATAAAGGTATTTGAACCCCCACTCCTAAGAATTGATTCCAGTTGTCTTGAAGCTGGTTCGTGATCGTATATTTTTCCGCACTAGCGGGATCTGGTACATTTATGGTAGACGGCACCTGCTCAATAGACCCCGTCAAAGGGTTTTCAACTAACGTGTAGGTCGTTAACGAAACATAATCTGTGAAATAAGGTAGACCTTGAACATAGTTTGAATTCAATTGGGCCGAAAAGGATAACGAGGGATAGCGACCACTTTGGGCCAATTTCACTCCATATTTCGCGCGCTCAACATTCGCATCAGCTAATTTCACACCCGGCTGTTTTCCAACTGCGTCTTCTACTAATCCTTCACTATGGTAACCGGACATTGCGCTCGCCGTTAAATCTACCTCCGGTGTAACAATCGAAAAGGACTCAAAACCCTCCTCCAATTGTAACATCTGATACAACATCAACTTACTCAGTACTACTGCATTTTGCGCACTGGTAACATTACCTTGATCGCTGCTGACTTGTGCAACACTTTGCAAGTAGTTGTCTTTAGAGAGTGCCCCGTTTTCAAATAAAATTTCCGTTCGCTTTAAACTCTGTGAAGAAGCTTCCAATTGACCCTTTGCAACTTCTAGTAACTGCTCATTCACTAAGATTTGTAAGTATGCAGATGCAATATTTAGGAAGACGTTGTTCGAAAGCTCCTGCAGCTGGTACAATGACGCCATTGAATTCATGCGCGCTTGCTGCAATTGGTATACATTTCTACCGCCGTTCAACAACACCCAATTACTCGATGCTGTGGTTCCGAGCGTTTGACGTGAACCCGGCTGTCTCGTGTTTGTAATGGGGTCAATAGTTAAACCGAAATTCCAGTAGTAACCGCCATTAAGATTCAAAGTAGGCAAAAATGCCAATTCACTTTGCTGCTCGTCTACCTCGGCGAGCAACAGTCCGTTTCGTCCTTTCTGAATATCAAGATTGTGCTCTTTGGCGTATTCAATGCACGCACCTAGCGACCAGCTTTCTTGAGCTGAAACAGCACTAGGAGCCGCAAACAG
>JAQWJX010000153.1:0-9692 GCA_029248145.1 Schleiferiaceae bacterium
TTTGTCCAAGCAGATGGCTCCTCCGCAACCGCGTCTGTAAATAAAATGGCTAACGATTTTATTTTTCATTACGAAAAAGAGTTGCGAGCGGGAAAAGTTGGTATCCCCGCAGGTATATTCAGTGTTAATACACTACCGCAAAATGTGGAATCGGTATACCATCCTGAATTTTCTAACGAACTCTTTCAGGTTAGTTTTAACGCGCATGTAAATTTCTTCAATGGAAATAGCTTTGACGGCTTAAGCCAAGGACCAAGCTTTTCAGAATACTTAGATCATTTAGCGGCTATAGAAGACACTATACCATTATCGGATGCGGTGAATCAACAGTTTGATGAAACCCAGTCGGCATTAAATACGATTTCGGAAAGCTTTAAGGCAACAGTAGAAAACGATGTATTTGCCATGTTAGCGTTATACGATGAGCTACAGAGAAATACCATCCGTATAAAGACTGAGGTAATGCAAGTATTGAACGTGAAAATTGATTATGTCGATGCCGACGGCGATTAGAGATTTCTTTCACGAAATAAATAAATCCACAGAAGCCGCTCCTTTAGCGGCTTTTCGTGTTTTATTTGGATTTTTGATTGCTCTTTCAATCATTCGTTTCGTGACTTATGGTTGGGTCGAAAAATTATATCTCACCCCGACTTTTCATTTCACTTATCTGGGTCTTTCATGGGCCAAGCCTATAGGGCCTTTGACTTATGTAATCTTTTTAGTGTGCTTTATTAGTGCCGTGGGCGTGGCTCTCGGCTACAGGTATAAATTAAGTGCTATCACCCTTTTCTTATCCTTTACCTATATCGAGGCGATGGATAAAACTACTTATCTAAATCATTACTATTTCATCAGCGTAGTGTCATTATTACTCTGTTTTTTACCCGCCAATGCAGATTTTAGTTTAGATGTCAAGCAAAGGAGGGTTCCTAGACAATATGTCCCTGTTTGGTCCATACTCAGTCTCAAGATGTTTGTTGGGATTGTTTACTTTTATGCCGGTTTAGCCAAGCTAAATACGGATTGGCTCTTTGAAGCTCAACCACTTTCTATATGGCTGTCTACGAAAACCGATATACCGATTATTGGAAATCTTTTTGAATACCCCTGGCTTCATTATCTGTTTTCATGGGGAGGCGCTCTTTATGATCTCAGCATACCGTTCTTGCTCTTAAATAAGCGTACTCGTAACATTGCATTTTTACTGGTCATAGCTTTTCACGTCATGACCCGTATATTATTTCCTATTGGCATGTTCCCGTGGATTATGATCGCTGCTGCCACAGTATTTTTCGCTAGCGATACGCTCAAAAATATACTTACAAAAACTTTCAATTTTCTTAGCTCAAAAGAATCAATAAACGATATAGCCAGGCATTCTTTTAGTAAGATTCTAGTAGGGGTTTTAATTATTAGTCAAATCGTATTGCCATGGCGGTATCTTATGTATCCCGGAGAACTTTTCTGGCATGAACAAGGGTTTAGATTTTCTTGGCGCGTAATGGTCATGGAGAAACAGGGCTATACCACGTTTCGAGTAGTAGATAAAAACAACGGAGATAACTGGACCATTAAAAATGAAGATTTTCTAACCTCTTTTCAGGAGAAACAAATGGCTTTCCAGCCAGACTTTATTTTAGAATATGCTCACCACCTTGCGGAATATTACAAAATCAATCACAACAGAAATATTGCTGTGTACGCAGACTCCTACGTCAGTTTGAATGGTAGAAGCACTAAACGCTTTGTAGATCCTACAATAGATTTAACCACAAGATCCAGAAATTTAATACCAATAGATTGGTTATTGCCTTTTAACGATACTATTCATGGGATTTAAAAGATTCATTTTACTGCTTTTGCTACCTCTAATGACCTACGGTCAATCTACAGACACTACTAGCGTTGTTCTGAACGAAATAGAAGTGAAAGAGAAAAAGTTGAGTGCACGCTCCTCATTGAAAAGTGTCGAAGGCATGAGTATTTACTCTGGTAAGAAAAGTGAAGTCGTATCCTTAGATAAATTAGTCTTAAACAAAGGAGCGAATACCACAAGGCAACTTTTCGCGGGGATAACCGGACTGACCATTTTCGAAAATGACGATGCCGGTTTGCAACTTTCTATAGGTTCAAGAGGGCTTGACCCAAATAGATCTTCAAATTTTAATACGCGTCAAAACGGCTACGATATCAGCGCAGACCCTTTGGGTTATCCAGAATCTTACTACACCCCTACAAGTGACGGTATCGAACGAATAGAAGTTATAAGAGGAGCGGCAAGCTTACAATACGGTTCCCAATTCGGGGGTTTGCTCAATTTCCGAATGAAGGGACCTGAAAAGGATGTTTTATGGTCGATTGAAAACAGCTCCACAATAGGCTCTTATGGGTTACGCACAAATTTTACTAGTGCAACACTGAGAAAAGGGCCGGTTAGCGTCTACGGCTATTTCAATAATCGTAAATCGCAAGGCTTTAGGCCAAATAGTGCATTTAATGCAGATCACAGTTTCATACAATTAAACTTTACCCCTAACGAAGCCCATAAGTTTACATTTGAACACACTTATCTTTATTACTTGGCTCAGCAGCCTGGGGGTCTTACAGACGATATACTAAAAAGCAATCCTTTCTTTTCCAATCGTAGTCGCAATTTCTTCCGCGTGAATTGGAATTTATTGCACGGGAATTGGACCTATTCACCAAATGTAAAAACAACAATTAAAGTCAGCGCTACTGCATTAGAAGCAAACAGATTTAGTCTAGGATTCAGAGGTATTCCAAGCATGATTAACTTAAATCCAATAATAACTATTGATGAACAGAACGCCGACGGCTCATTCGTTTATGAACGAGATCTAATTGCCGGCCAATTCAGTAATCGGACCGCAGAGGCGAAAGTTCTTCGTCGCTATAGATACTACGATCAGCCCCGCGTACTACTTTTTGGCATCAAGGCCTTCCAGTCGCTAAATCTTAGTGAACAAGGACCGGGAAGCAAGGGTAAGAACGCAGATTTCAGCTTTCGCTGGCAAGAGCATAGTGATTATCCAAACCAAAGCTCATTCACTTTTCCCAATCTGAATTTGGCGGCCTTCATGGAACACATCTTTTTTTTGGAAAATGGGTGGAGTATCACACCGGGAATTCGCATGGAACATATTCGTACTGAAGCCGAAGGTTTCTACACAAATATTATTTTTGATAACGCCGGAAACGTAATTGATAGGAACGAGCTCAATGATGACTTTAGTTTTTCAAGAGGGTTTGCACTTTTGGGAATCGGGATTTCTAAAAAAGAAATGAATAAAGAGAGGTATTTTAATTGGAGTCAGAATTACCGTTCTGTAACCTTTGCGGACATAAGAACCGTCAATCCTACCTTCATAATTGACCCCGAAATAAAGGATGAGAAAGGTTGGACTAGCGACTGGGGTACTCGAGGCAATAAAGGTCCTTGGGGGTATGACGCCAACTTATTCACCTTGTACTATGCAAATAGAATTGGTATCGTTTTTAATAATAGAGCCCAGCGTGTTCGAAAGAATATTGGCGCTGCTCTAATGTATGGCATAGAAAGCTTCATTTCCTATGACCTTACTTCCAAGAGCCAAAGCAGGTGGGAAATAGACCTTTGGACTAACACAGCTATTACAGGTTCGAATTACATCCAAAGTGATGTTCCCAATGTCCGAGGTAAGCGTGTTGAATTTGTACCATTATTGAATCTAAAAACTGGGGCCACAGTAAAGAGCGAAAAATGGAGTTTTAACCTACAAGTAAGTGCATTGACTAAACAATTCACTGATGTTGAGAATAGCGAAGTAGGTCAGCCTGGTGATCTTCGTGACGGTATTTTAGGTCCAATACCTGCTTACAATGTAATTGACTTTAGTGGTGCATACACACCAAAATGGGGGGCTATTGACTACGGAGTAAATAATCTGTCTAACTCCATTTATTTTACGCGGAGAGCCTTAGGGTATCCGGGACCAGGTATTATTCCTTCCGCGCCAAGGAATATTTATTTAGGGCTTCGAATAAAATTGGATAATAAGACTGTTAGTTCTCGAAAGAATAATTAAAGCAGGTGAAGGATACTCGGAATTACGTCTGTCACAGGAGCCCTACAAATAAGTTGGATTTATGTGCCAACCGATAGTTTCTATGATCGGGAGTGAGTCTTTATAGTTTCAAATCATAACCTGAGGAAAAAACATCAGCAACACCTACTTTCCCCAAATAATTTCCAGCTAAATGCATACCACGGGGTAATTTTTCAAATAGCTCCTTTTTCCATTGTCCAAAGCCCACATGTGACTGTGGAATAGCCTGTTTCCAGTGATATGAGTGCAAAAGTTCACGAGAATGATCTCCTAGAATCGAATCCAATTCATTTTGAATTGATTCCATATTTGAAGCCTTGTGAAAAACTGTCATATTTCTCATACGTTTGGGCGCACGACCATGAAAAACTGAGCTAGTGAACAAAATCCCTTTGACTTTCATGTTCGAAGAAGAGGGTATCAATATACCAAAACCCTCGAAGACTCCTGGGAGAAGGTCTTCAGCGAAATGACTTACAGAAAGTTCTTCATATGTTAGCTGCTGCAAATGGTTTTTCAAATCCCCTCCTATCAACTCTGCAAGTACGTATGCCGGTAACGTACTTATCAATTCCTTACAGTCATAATTTCCACGATTTGTTTGGACCAAGAACCCTGAGGATGTCTTTTCAATATTTTGGACTTTAATCTCAAGAATTACTCGATCTGTATATTTTTGGGTGAATGCCGCTCCAATCTTAGCGAAACCACCTTCTATACTGATTATTTTACGCGGCTTCGGCGGAGATTTGAACAGAGTGCAGAGCAAAGAACCGTTTTCCTGTTCACCCACTTTAAATTTCTCAAGAACTGTAGCAGCGCTCAGATAGTCGATATTTCCAGCATAAATGCCTCCAAATACTGGGTCAACCAGCTTTTCCGTCGCTTCGGTGCCAATACGTCTGCTTAAGAAACTCGCGACACTTTCATCCTCTGAAGTTCCCCTCTTTCGAAAAGGCTCGGTAGCGAAACGCCACTTTCCCTTTAGGCTAATCCAAGAGGCTCCAAAAATATCCTTAAGCCCGCCGACGGCCACCACCTTTCCATCTTGAAACAGGTAGCGTTTCTTGCTCAAGGCGGTGGCCTTTAAAATCTTGTCTTCAAGGCCTAATTGGAGCAAAAAGTGTTCGAAATCTTCCGATATAGTACAACTATTTGCCCCATTATCGAGGGTGTGACCGCCGACTTCCACAGAACTTAGACAGCCGCCTAGCTGCGGGGCATCTTCTAATAATAAAAACTCTTGACCTTGCTCTTGCGCTTTAAACGCAGCACCCATTCCAGAGATACCGCCGCCCAAAATGAGCAATGGGACGTGGGTTATATCTTCCACTCGCTGATCCACTTACCGAGCAATGCCGACCAATCATCGCGGTCGTTCATGCACGCAATAGGCTGAAAATGCTCGCCGCCGTTGTGCAAGAAATCTTCCTTGCCCTCCTCGTTGATCTCCTCGAGCGTCTCCAAACAATCGCTCACAAATGCAGGGCAGACTACTGCCAACTTTTTTTTCCCTTCACCAGCCAATTCCTCGAAGCGCTGCGCCGTATAAGGCTGTATCCATGCATCGCGGCCTAATCGGCTTTGGTATGAAGTTTCAAACGTACCTTCTTCCAATCCCAATTCCGCTGCGACCAACTTTGTGGTCAACGCTGTTTGGTGCTTGTAACACACTTTATGTGCCTCTGAGACGACGCTGCAACAGTCATTGACTTTATAGCAATGCTGCCCCGTGCAATCGCTTTTCTTTACATGACGAACTGGGATACCGTGATAGCTGAACATTAAGTGGTGATCCTCAGGCAAAGTTTCCTTAATAATTGAACTGAGCACCTTGATGTAATCGTCATCATCGTACCACGGTTCCTTAAAGGTCAATTTCAATTCTGGAAAATCCTTCGCGGCCACTTCTTTAACACGGTCTACAACAGTCTCGTAAGAGCTCATTGCGAAGTGTGGATACAAAGGCACCACATAGAGTTCCTCAAGATTAGGAATCTCCTCAGTCATAACTTTTAGCGTCTGTTGGATACTAGGCTCCGCATAGCGCATAGCTAAATAAGTCGGGATCTTCGTGTGTTTTCTTACCTTAGCGATTAAGCGCTGAGATAAGACGATTAGAGGTGAACCTTCGTCCCACCAAATGGTTTTATAAGCTTCAGCACTCTTTTTTGGTCGAGTGTTCAAAATGATTCCTTTCACCAAAAGGGTGCGTGCCCATTTTGGGAAATCAATCACGTGATCGTCCATTAAAAATTCACCTAAATATTCTTTGACATCCTTGACATCTGTGCTCTTTGGCGAGCCCAGATTGATCACTACTGCTGCTTTTTTCATAGCTGCTGTAAATACTTCTTTGGAGTAATTTGATACTTCTTCTTAAAGGCGGTTATAAAATGTGACGGATTTCCGTAACCCAGTGCATATGCAACTTCACTGACTTGATAATTTCGAGAATCTAACAAGGCCTTGGCAGAATTCATCTTATAATCAAGGATAAATCCTCCCACGGTATTCCCATACATTTCTTTAAATCCCGATTTCAGTTTGTATTCGCTAATGCCAATCTCTAGGGCTAATTCCGCTATGCTAGGCGGCTGCGTCATCCGCTCTATTAATTCGTTCTTAGCCAATTTTATTTGCGTTCTCGTCTTTTCATCTCTTAAGAACGGACAAGCTTCCATATCCTCCGGCCTACGGTTAAAATGTAGAGCCAAAACTTCAAGCAACTTACCCTTTGCAAAAATTTTACGGGATGCAGCACTCAAATCGTTTGTAAATAAACTCTCTAAAGCCCATTTTACTGCTGCACTATATTCACGTTCATCATATAAAAGCTTAGCGGCATTCTCACCATTTAAAAACGTCAATACCTCTGCCTCATCTACGAACAAGGAATGTAGCTTATCCACCGTCGAATAGGCCGCAACCCATTTTGAACCAAGATCAGGAAGCATATCAAAGGTTAATTCCTTCTGAGGATTGTACATGAAAAAATAATGACCGGACTGCAATTGCTTTTGGTAATGCGGGCTGAAATTGAAAGCTAGCTGGCCCTCTAAGCAGAAATAGAACTGGATAATTCTAGAGGGCACCTCGCATTGTACAGCATGCGCTTCATTGCTTTTTCGATCTAACCCAGTGTATAGGGATAA
This sequence comes from Schleiferiaceae bacterium, assembly GCA_029248145.1. Taxonomy (GTDB): domain Bacteria; phylum Bacteroidota; class Bacteroidia; order Flavobacteriales; family Schleiferiaceae; genus UBA10364. The sequence goes on from JAQWJX010000153.1 coordinate 7,265, forward strand.
TCCATTTTCGGCGAATTCGTATTCAAAACTTCGTTCAGCGGTATTTTGAGTAAGATTAATGTCGTTTATGGTCATTTTAAATATAATAACAGTCAAATATAAAGCGAGAAAACATCCATTACGTGGACATTAACTCAGGCCGATAGTATTTTAACGTTTAGCGATATATTTTTGTTCTGACCAGTTCTAATTTCGCGTCTCATTAAAGTAAAATGATGCAATTCACTGGGTATAATTGGTACGCATTTAGTATTACGCATAAACATGCCGCTGCAGAAGAGCGTCAAAATTTCGTCCTGAGCGAAGAGGAATTCACGCGCTACTTCGAAGAAATCTTCCCCAGTAATGAATGTGCTGGCTTCATAATTAACACCTGTAACAGAACGTCTTTTTTTCTCTTTGGAAAGCATCCAGAAATCATTGAAAAAGATTTCCTTCAGAAATCGGGGTACCATGATATTTACGAAATAGGCGATCGCTACATCGGTAAAAAAGCCATTAACTATCTCTTTGAGGTAATGGCAGGTCTAGATAGCCAAATTCTTGGCGATTTTGAAATAGTAGGACAAATGAAGGCGGCATTTGAAACAAGCAAGGCACAAGGTGCCGGGCTCGGTATCATTGAAAAAGTTGTCAACCAAGCCATCTTTAGTTCGAGACGCATAAAAAACGAAACTGGATTATCTGGCGGCACATCTTCTACGAGTTATGCTGCGGTGCAATTCCTTAAATCCTCACTCCCAGACTTATCAGAAGCGAAAATTCTAGTGCTCGGTATGGGCCAAATTGGTACGCGCACCTTAGATAATTTAGTCGCCGAAAAAGGCGCTAAAAATATTTTCATTGCCAATCGCAGTAAAGCTAAGACTGACAAACAAGCTGCCCTCCATAAAGTCCAGGACCTTAGTTGGGACGAAGCCTTTGAAAAAATAGGCGAATTTGATGCCATCGTCAGTGCAGTCAGCGCTCCATACCCCGTATTCACCAGAGCGATTTTTTCCAAAATTAATGCAACCTGCATCGTAGACCTCAGCATCCCGTTTAGTATCGCAAATGACATTCAGACGGAACTCAATATAGAGATCGCTAATGTAGACCTGTTAAGCTCTATCGTTGCCACGCAGATGGAACAGCGCAAAAAATGGGTGCCGCGAGCACATGAAATTATCAGAGAGGAACTGGACAAACACAAAGAATGGGAGCTTGCTGTTGATGCAGTCCCAATAATCAAAGAATTACAGCGCCGACTCCATGCCGAGTGGTCCTCAAAACATACCGATCTCGAAAAAATAGAGCGCATTAGCGCTAAGATTGAAGCGCGACTTTTCGAGCGAATCCGAAGGAATCCAAAAGAATTGAAAGAACTTAAAAAGCAGCTTTATGGAAGATCGTAAACTTCGCATCGCATCTAGAACGAGCCCGCTAGCGCTCTTCCAAACCAATGAAGTCATCGACCGATTGTTAGAAATCCATACCGATTGGGAATTCTCTGTTGTTCCAGTATCTACTAAAGGTGATAAGGACCAAAGTACTTCTCTTCAAAACCTTGGACAAACGGGTATCTTCACAAAAGCGCTCGATGATACCATCCTCGAAGGCAAAGCCGATATTGGCGTACACAGCCTCAAAGACTACCCAACTAATATTCCGAAAGGTCTTAAACTACTTGCCGTACTTCAAAGAGACGGCTTCCGCGACGCTTTCATTCCTGGTAACCACGAAAAATCCAAAGAAGAGGCACTGAATATTCTTAGTGGATCTCCTCGCCGTCGCGCATTCTGGCTGAATAAATACTCCAATCACACTTTCAAGGACCTACGCGGTAACATGCACACACGCGTTGAAAAAATCCTAGCTGCTGATGGAGGTATTGTTAGTGCTCCGGGATTAAAACGCATCAATCTCCTTCCAGAGAATGCTGAACTTTTAGACTGGATGCTCCCCGCCCCAGCCCAAGGCGTCATGGCTGTTATTGGGCGAGACGGCGATACTCAATTGGAAGAAATAGTTGGTACAATCAACAATCTCCAATCGTACATCTGTGCTACTGTTGAACGCGATTTCATGGCGGAAGTTGAAGCCGGATGTGCCTCTCCATTAGGCGCTTTGTGCCAACCAATGGAGGGCAGCTTCAGCTTTGAAGGAGCACTATTAAGTATAGACGGTAAACAAAAGCTTTCAGTAAGCCGTAAGATCTCCAAGAACGAATGGCAGCAGGCCGGGAACCTTGCTGCAGAAGAATTACTGGCCAATGGTGGCGCAGCGCTCATGAAAGAGATTCGCAGAACGCAGCCGAAAGACATATTGTGCCTGAAAGAAATCGACAAAGAGCAGCGCAAATTGGGGCTTGAAATGGGCTTGAAATTGCACGATATCGAGGTACTAAATCTGATTCCAACGTCATTCGAAATAGAAGTCGCTGATATTG
>JAQWJX010000154.1:0-3589 GCA_029248145.1 Schleiferiaceae bacterium
CCCTCGTTGAATCGCCACTCCATGGCACCTTCATAAATAGCATTATTTGGGCACTCCGGCTCGCATGCGCCGCAGTTGATACATTCGTCTGTGATTTTAATGGCCATTTCTACGCGTAGTGTTTTAGCTTTGCAAATCTAACACAAAGGTAGCGCCAATGTTTTTCTCAGACCATAGGATTCAAGCAGTTTCGAACTTGGGCCAATTCTTAAGGGAATTTTCCCAGGGTGTATCCATCTCGGGAGGTCACGGAGATATCGCTGAAGAACTTGAGACGGCGATCGTCCAATCGAACAGAAATAACGGCTGGTTTATTGAAGAAAATCAGCGGCACGCTCTTGCCGCTTGGGGTCAAGCACTTTCTCATCAGGCGCTTCTGGATTGGCGCGAGCGTGAAGGGGGGACTCGAGAAATCAGCAGAACACGTGTCGGTATCGTTATGGCAGGAAATATTCCGTTAGTCGGTTTGCACGATTTTTTGGCAGTGTTTTTATCGGGACATTTTGCATTGGTAAAACGCAGCAGTGACGATGAATACCTGATACCTGTCTTAGTTAAGGTTTTATTGCGTCACGATCCATTGTTTGAAGGCGATTGGGTCTTTGTAGACCGATTAAACGATATGGAAGCAGTGATCGCTACAGGCAGCGATAATACCGCGCGTTATTTTGAATATTACTTTGGGAAATACCCCAATATCATACGTAAAAACAGGACCTCTATCGCATTACTAGACGGTAGCGAATCCGATGAAGAACTCGTAGCATTGGGTGAAGACATCTTCCGCTACTTTGGTATGGGATGTCGAAATGTAGGCCATGTTGTAGTTCCTGAAGCATTTGACGTGCAGCGCATCTTTGCAAACATTGTGGATTGGAACGGTATTGTAAACAACAATAAATACGGTAATAACTACGAATACTACCGCGCCCTTTTCTTACTCAATCAGGACGATTTCCTAGAAAATGGCTTTGTTATCGTTCGTGAAAACGAAGAGTTGCATACTCCAGTAGGTATCCTTCATATCAGTCGTTTCAAAGACGACGCTGCCGCTGCGGATAGGATTGACGGATGGGGTAATAAAATCCAGTGTGTGGTAGGCCACGGCCACATTCCATTTGGCAAAGCCCAGAAACCTGATTTATGGGATTATTCGGACGGGGTAAACACGATGTCCTTCCTTGCTCAGCTCTAATTTACAAAGGTTCGGTAGCCCCCAGCGTGATGTAGTTGTTGCGGAAGGTACCGTGAATGTCGTATTGCGGACCCGTAAGATCACGCTGAACGGCGTTAATTAATGCGTTTATGCTGTCCGGTACGTATGAAAAACCTGAATTAGGTAACAACGGTCCGGTCGTATACCCCCAATTTTCATTGTAGAATAAATCACTTCCCACAAACATGTCAACGTCGGTAAGTGCATAATGACCTCCTTCGGGATTGGGATCTATGGTCAGAGCCGATTTTTCGAAGACTACATCAAAATCTTCCCCATTATCGATGGCAAGACTCACCTCATTATCTAGTGAGCCATCGACAATACACTCAAAAAATGAAGCGCTGATCGGACGCGTGTAGCGCGTGCCGCTCCCGTCTTCAAAAAAGTTACTTAATCCCACAGCTGGACCACCTCGCGAAGAATAACTCCAAGTATTCAAAAAGGTACTGTTTCGAGCCTCATAGTGCCCTCCCAGACCGTACAGCCCGTAGACACCTGCGGGTCCGCTAATAAAATTAGTCAATGTGGCATCACCAAATCCTCCGTACAGGTTCACGCGTGAGCTGTGGGTGATTATGAGTTGATCAGCAATTAAAGTAGCTGCGCTATCTAGGCGAATGCCCGTAGTTGCATTCTTTATGATGGTGTTTTTAATTTCGTGGTTTTGGTTCGAACGCATTAGGAAGAGTCCGCCGAGCACCCCGCCCCATTGGCCGGGTACCCATTCGTAATTGGGCTCTAATCGGTCACCTTGAAAAACTACAGGTTGGTTCATGTGATTTGCATCTACACCGCCACCATTAACGACCAGCCGACTGTCTCGATACGCCCAAAGCCCACCCCCTTTATGAATGTGGATTTGTACCCCCTCGTTAATCGTCAGTATACATGCGCTGTCGACAACGGCATAGCCGTAAATGACATGTGGTTTATCATTGTTCCATGTGGCATTGCAAGGCAGGATGGAATACGGGATTTTAATATCCGGATAAGGCTCGGGTTGAGTGATGGTAAGTACACGATCAGGAAAATGATAATAGGCATCCCAGACAGCAGTGATTAAGTCTACGTGTTGCTTTACATTACCGTTTTCAAACCAAATGCTATCGGTATAAATCATTTCTGTCGATCCTTGGGCGTCCGGTGAGATTTCGATAAATACATATGCGGAGTCACCAGCTAAGATTTCTACGTTTTCTACAGATTTGCCACTTATACCGTCCACATTCATTCGGTAGTAGCTGCTTACTCCACGTGCAAGACGAATTCTATCGACCGTCATGTTTTCAGAAGTTGTATTGTACACCTTTAAAATGCGCGTTGAACTGCCTAATCCCGTGAAAACTGTATCGAGGTAAATGGTATCCTGAGAGAAGTTTAATTCAATGTTACTGCCTTGAAAATCAATAGTATTACGGCAGCTGGAGAGCGCGGCAATGGCGATGAGAAGCAAAAAGAATGGGACCTTATTCATTTCTACGAAGCTACTCATGTATTTTTGCACCTGCAATGAAGTGGTTATGAACATTTACCATATATTTGCCGTCCATAAAGAAACAGGGGGTCTGGGCCAAAACTCAGACTATTAAATAAAAAGAAGAAAATGAAAAACGGTATTCATCCAGAAAACTATCGCTTGTGTGTCTTTAAAGACATGGGTACTGGCGATCAGTTCATTACTAAGTCTTGTGCCGATGCAAAAGACACTATCGAAGTTGAAGGCGTAGAATATCCATTAATTAAAATGGAAATCTCTAGCTATTCTCACCCATTCTACACTGGTAAAGTGAAGTTGGTAGATACAGCGGGTCGTGTAGACAAATTCCGCAACCGTTACGGAAAGAAAAGTTAAGTTTAGACTTTATAAAATACGAGACCCGCTTCGCAGCGGGTCTTTTTTTTGCCCTAACTTTCCAAAACCAAAGTCATTACCGAAAGATGCGTATACAATTAGTCGATTCTTCCAACCGCGAACACTTACTACCTTTAACCTTTACACGCCCGGTTTCAGAGCTGCGTTGTGGGATTTTGACCATTGCTGAAAAATATTCTCAACGAGGCCATACGATAGGTAATGAGACACAACCTTATTTGCAGCGTAAGTTCCCGAGCCTTGTAGAGGCGGATGTCGCTGTGGATGGCGGCGTTTGTCCGTCGGATGAATTTCTTTCAGCTGTAGGTACCTTAAATACGGGGCAGAGCCTCTGCAAGGGCGACACCGTCATCGCATGGAAAGGTGCAAAGCCTACAGATACCTCCGGAAGTGTATGTTTTGAAGGGCCTTTGAATATTGTTGCTCGTCCTTGGGATATTTGGGGATTGAACGCAGCTGAATTAGAGTCTGATTTTGATTTACTTACCACCGGGCGC
>JAQWJX010000164.1:0-7139 GCA_029248145.1 Schleiferiaceae bacterium
AGACGAAGAATAAGAAAACACCTAAAGACACTCTATGAGTAGCGTCAGATTAAGTAAAGCGACAAAAGAGCTTAACATTTCCTTAGACCGTGCGGTGGAGGAATTGGCTAAACATGGCCATGAAATTCCAAACAATCGCAATCATAAAATCACGAACGATCAGTACGAGGTTTTGATGACGGCGTTTGCCGATGACCTTGCGCGTAAAAAGCGCTCGGAAGAGGTAAGTCAGCAAGTGAAGGAGGAAAAAGAAATCCTAAGGGGAACTAAAGACACGGTTGAAGCGCCTGCTGAACCGTCGACCCCGGCACCTGTAGAGGAAGCCCCGGCACCTCTAGAGGAAGCTCCAAAGGAAGTCGCTCCTGAAAAGCCTGAACCTGTTGCAGAAGAGGCTCCAGCATCTTCGCAAGCAGACGAGGCAGTGACAGAAGTCGAGGCATCAAATGAGACTAGCGTAGAAGCTACGAAAGAAGTTGCTCCAGAAGGCAATGGTGGTCTTAAGGTGATGGGTAAGATTGATTTAGATGCCCAGAAGCCGAAGAAGAAAGAAGCTCCGGCGAAACCTGTAAAAGTAGCGCCAACAAAAAAATCTTCAGGTGCTGGTGCACACAACGCACCGAAGCCGGTTGAGCCAAAACCTGTGAAAGAAGAGGATCCACAGACGCCTCAGGATCAAGAGATCAAAACAAAATACGTTAAGATTGACGGACCCAAGTTTACAGGACAGAAAATCGTGCTCCCGGTAGAAAAGCCAAAGGAGAATAAGAAAAAGCGTACGCGCATCAAGAAACAGGGTCCAGGTGGCGCGACACCCGCACAAAACGATCCGAAAAACCGCAACAATACTCGTGGACCTCAGAAGAGAGGTCCAGCTGGTGGGCGTGGACGCAAGCAGCCTGTTGTTGCGAAACAACAATTAACAGACGAGCAAATCCAAAAGCAAATCAAGGAAACCCTTGAAAAGCTAACTTCTGGAAAGAAAAATAAAGGGGCTAAAATTCGTCGTGATAAGCGTGCTGAACGCCGTGAAAAGGAAGAACTCGCGGACATTCAAGCAGCGGAAGAAAGTAAAGTATTACAGGTAACGGAATTCGTAACTGTTACTGAGCTTGCGAACATGATGGATGTGTCAGTGAACGAAGTCATTGGTTCATTGATGGGCGTAGGCGTGATGGTAACGATGAATCAGCGTTTGGATGCAGAGATGCTCGAAATGGTGGCGGAAGAGTTTGGCTACAGTGTCAACTTCGTCGATGAAGAGGTTACCGAAACATTCCTAGAAGAAGAGGATAAAGAAGAAGATTTAAAGCCGCGTTCCCCTATTGTAACGGTAATGGGACACGTTGATCACGGTAAGACTTCTTTATTAGATTATGTGCGAAAAGCAAACGTGATTGCCGGTGAAGCGGGAGGTATTACTCAGCACATTGGAGCATATAGCGTTAAAGTGCACACGGGACAGACCATTACGTTCTTAGATACACCAGGTCACGAAGCCTTTACGGCGATGCGTGCGCGTGGTGCGCAAGTCACTGATATTGCAATTATCGTTGTCGCTGCAGATGATGCAGTTATGCCGCAAACGAAAGAAGCTATTTCACATGCGCAAGCAGCAGGTGTGCCTATCGTTATAGCGATCAACAAAGTTGACCGTGATGTGGCAAATCCGAATAAGATTAAAGAGCAATTAGCGCAAGAGAATGTTCTAGTTGAAGATTGGGGCGGCAGCGTGCAGTGTCAAGAGATTTCAGCTAAAACGGGTCTGAACATTGAAGAATTACTGGATAAGGTGATCTTAGAAGCAGAAATGCTTGATTTGAAAGCCAATCCTGCCAAGAACGCAAGTGGTACTATTGTAGAAGCCTCATTAGATAAAGGGCGCGGATACATGTGTACTGCATTGATTCAGTCGGGAACCATGAATGTGGGTGATTACGTACTTGCCGGTCAATACAGCGGTAAAGTAAAAGCCATGCTGGATGAACGTGGTAATCGTATTAAAGTAGCCGGCCCTTCTACTCCAGTGAATCTGTTAGGTTTGGACGGAGCGCCAACTTCTGGAGATCGTTTCATCATCATGGACGATGAAAGAGAGGCGAAACAAATTGCACAAAAACGTCTGCAGTTGCAGCGTGAGCAAAGTGTTCGTTCGCAAAAACAGATGACGCTAGAAGAAATCGGTCGCCGCTTGAAGGTAGGAGACTTCCAAGAGCTTAACATTATCCTTAAGGGTGATGTGGACGGTTCGGTTGAAGCCCTATCTGATTCGCTACAAAAGTTAACTACTGAAGAAATTCAAGTAAACATCATCCATAAGGGTGTGGGTCAGATTTCTGAAAGTGACGTATTGTTAGCGACAGCTTCTCAAGCCATATTAGTTGGTTTCCAGGTTCGCCCTTCTGCACAAGCACGTAAGCTTGCAGAGAAGGAAGAAGTAGAAATCCGTATGTATTCCATCATCTATGATGCCATCAATGAAATTCGCGATGCCATGGAAGGCATGCTTTCTGCTGAGGTCAAAGAAGAGATTATGGGTACAGCTGAGATTCGTGAGACGTTTAAGATTTCTAAAATTGGAACCATCGCAGGATGTATGGTTACTGATGGTGTAATCGAGCGTAGTAATGATGTACGGATCATTCGCGATGGTGTAGTTGTTTACACTGGAAAACTTGGTTCACTCAAGCGTTTCAAGGACGATGCAAAAGAAGTTCGCCAAGGCTTTGAATGTGGTTTAAACATTGAAAAGTTTAACGACATTAAGGTTGGAGATGTTGTTGAAGCCTTTGGATTCACAGAGGTCAAGCGTACACTTTAAGACCCAATTTTTTTAGACTATATCATCCCCCGGGCGCAGAGCGCCCGGGGGATTTTTTTTGCCTTTACTTTTGACTGAAGCACAGTGCTACCATTTGAAGAGTAACGCTCCTACTAAGAATAGCGCGCCATAAACGGCTGCGATACCTCCAAGCCAATACAGCAACAATACCGGTGTTGAAGGACCGTTCTTTAGCTCAGGATCAGCAGATACTTTCCAAGCTACGGGTTTCCAAGCCCCACCTGGCCGCACAGTACTGTAAAAATCTACGAGTGTACTGCTGGATTCAGGTGCGGTACCGAACATCACTAGTAACCAAGCTAGGGTGGTAAAGCCAACGGTAAAGAAGAAGCTGTTGGGAAACGCCCAGGCAAATCCGTAATGTGCAATAGCGTAGGCGATAAACGGAGCTACTGTAGCTGTAATTTCCGCCCATGCATTAATGCGCCACCAATACCAACGTAGAATGAGTACTAAGCCTAATCCGGCACCGCACTCCATGATGAACTGCCAAACACCAGCAATACTATTCATCTGGGAGGTAATCAGAAGACCTAAGAATGCGAGAAAAAGAGTGGTCGCTCTAGAAACGCCTAGACTCAGGCGACGCGGCGCATTGGGTTTAAGAAAACGCAAATAGAAGTCATTGATTAAATAGGAGGCTCCCCAATTTAATTGGGTGGACATAGTCGACATATACGCAGCAAAGAAAGAAGCAAGCAGCATGCCTAAAATTCCTTTAGGGAGGTAATCACGCATGATGAAAATATAGCCAAACCTGTAGTCTTGCTGGTATTTCAGCGCTTCCGGAAGCCGTTCTCCATAAACGGGTTCCCATGTAGCAACCCATTGCGCATATTCAGATTGTTGTTGCGCGGTAAGCGGCTCGCAATCGTGGATGGCCGTTAGGCATTCGTAGTTAATAAAATCCGGTGTTTGTTCTGCGAGATTATTCTGACCACCATACAATGCTATGGCACTCAATGCGACGATAATCCATGGCCAAGGACGCACTGCGTAATGGCCTATTTGAAATAGAGCGCTTGCTAAAAAAGAACTGCGTTCGTCCTTAGTGGAGAGCATGCGTTGTGCGCTGTATCCTCCGCCACCCGGTTCTGCTCCTGGGTACCAAGAAGTCCACCATACCATTCCGAAGAAAGCAAGGAAAGAGGCCAATGAGATTTGGTAGCGCCCACCCGCAACTCCCTCACCTACAGAAGGTAGAAAAGAGAACGTCTCCTCAGGAAGCGCGGCGCGCAGGCCGGCAAGGCCACCAATTTCTGGTGCTTTTAACACATAATAGGCTAAGGCGATCGAGCCGGACATGGCTAATACGAACTGGAAAACATCGGTATACACGACTCCTTTGAGTCCCGAAAAACTGACGTAAAAGACCACAATCAGGAGTGCAACGCCCGTCCACAAAAACGCAGATTGGTGAGTCATCCCAAAGAAGCCTTCGAGAAGGGTAATCATTGCAACATTCACCCAGCCCATGATGAGCACGTTCATAATTCCTCCGAGATAAATGGCTTTAAACCCACGAAGCAAAGCCGCAGGACGTCCGGAATATCTGAATTCAATAAATTCAACTTCAGTGGTAAGACCAGAGCGCCGCCATAATCGGGCAAAAAACACGGTAGTCAGCATGCCGCCTGCTAATAAATTCCACCAAAGCCAGTTCCCACTAATCCCGTATTGACCGACAAGTTCTGTTACGGCTAAGGGAGTATCTGCTGCGAATGTGGTAGCCACCATTGAGATTCCTGCGATGTACCAGGGAAGTGATCGACCGCCTAAAAAGTACTCGCTTAAAGTCTTCTTTTTACTACGACCGAAATACAAGCCAATCAAGACGGTCGAAAGAAGGAGAACGACAAGAACAATGATATCCGTGGTGCTGAGAATCATGGCGCGGTTTAGTTTCGTTTGTGTGCAAAGAAATCAGTGAGCAACTGGGCGCATTCCTCGGCCATTATACCACTGGTGATTTTCGTTTTTGGATGCATGGGACCGCCATGCTTTTGATAGCCTCGTTTACCATCGCTTGCCCCGAACACTACGTGACCCATTTGTGACCAAAACAAGGCTCCTGCGCACATGGGACAGGGCTCAAGTGTAACATAGAGCGTGCATTTTTGAAGGTATTTGTTGCCTAAATAGTTGCTTGCTGCGGTAATGGCTTGAATTTCAGCGTGTGCCGTTACATCAGTGAGTAATTCCGTCAGGTTATGGCTACGAGCGATAATGCGCCCGGCAGCAACAATCACCGCTCCAACAGGGACTTCTCCTGCCGCTGCAGCAACCTGAGCTTCAGCCAAAGCAGCCCGCATATATACATTGTGATCGTTTAGGTCTATCATCTTCTACGCAAAATAGGGAATTGGCCCACAAGTTTGGCTATTTTTGCGATTCAAACACCACTAAAGATGTACAGATCTCATACTTGCGGCGAATTGCGCGCATCACATATAGGACAAACAGTAACGCTAGCCGGTTGGGTTCAGCGCTCGCGCGAATTGGGCGGCATGACCTTCTTAGATCTACGCGACCGTTACGGGATTACTCAGATTGCTTTTAATGAAGAGTGGGGTACCGACTTATTGCAAGAGGCAAGAAAACTGGGCCGTGAGTGGGTGGTACAAATTGAAGGTGAGGTGATCGAGCGCCACAGCAAGAATGCTAATATGCCTACCGGTGATGTGGAGATTAAAAGCGCTAAGCTCGTTGTACTTAACGCAGCAAACACTCCTCCGTTTACTATTGAAGAAGAAAGCGATGGCGGCGAAGAGCTTCGCATGAAGTACCGCTATTTAGATTTGCGTCGTGGTCCATTACAGCGCAATTTGGCGCTCCGCAACCGCGTGAATATCGAAGTGCGTAAGTATCTGGACGAGCAAGGCTTCATGGATATTGAGACCCCGTTCTTGATCAAATCTACGCCAGAAGGCGCGCGTGATTTCGTAGTGCCTTCGCGCATGCAAGAGGGCAAGTTCTACGCATTGCCGCAGAGCCCGCAGACCTTTAAGCAATTGTTGATGGTCAGTGGTTACGACAAGTATTATCAAATTACCCGTTGTTTCCGTGACGAAGATTTACGTGCAGACCGTCAGCCAGAATTCACACAGATTGACTGTGAGATGGCTTTCGTAGAGCAAGAAGACATCTTGAATACGTTCGAAGGATTATTGCTTCACTTGTTGAAAGACGTGAAGGGTGTTGAACTGGATAGCGTACCGCGCATGACCTATGCAGAGGCGATGGAGCGCTATGGAAATGACAAACCGGACATCCGTTTCGGGATGGAATTGGCCAATCTAAATGCCCTCACTCAAAACCTCGGTTTTATGGTTTTTGACCAAGCCGAGACGGTGTTGGGCATTGCCGTACCAGGCGCTGCTTCATGGACGCGCAAGCAGATCGATAAGTTGACCGATTGGGTGAAGCGCCCAGACATCGGTATGAAGGGCATGGTGTACTGTAAGGTAAATGAAGACGGTACCTATAAGAGCTCTGTCGATAAATTTTATACCCAAGAGCAACAAGCGCATTGGGCAAAAGCTGCCGATGCGAAGCCAGGGGATTTGATTTTGATTTTGGCCGGTGAAGAGCGCCTAACGCGCAAAGCCACATCAGAGTTACGCCTTCATATTGCAGAGGAAATGGGCTTGCGCAACCCTGAGGTTTTCGCTCCACTTTGGGTAATGGACTTCCCACTTTTAGAATGGGATGATGAAACGCAGCGTTATCATGCGATGCACCACCCGTTTACCTCTCCAAAGCCTGAGGATATTGCTTTGATAGATACTGAACCGGGCAAGGTTCGCGCAAATGCTTACGACCTTGTATTGAACGGTAATGAGATCGGTGGTGGTTCTATTCGTATCCATGACAGAGCGCTGCAGAGCCGCATGTTTGATTTGTTAGGATTTAGCAAGGAAGAGGCAGAGAAGCAGTTCGGATTCTTGATGAGTGCCTTTGAATACGGTGCACCTCCGCACGGTGGATTAGCTTTCGGTTTTGACCGATTGGTAGCGATCCTTGGCGGTGCAGAGGTCATACGTGATTTCATTGCGTTCCCAAAGAACAATTCCGGCAGAGATGTGATGATAGATGCACCGGCAACAATCCATACGGCCCAGCTCAATGAGTTAAGGCTGATAACTACTGCGCAAATAGAAGAGTAGAATTATGCTTTTTGATTAAATTAGGGTCCCTAAAAAATCCTAATATGCTACGTAGCTTTTTAATTTCAGTAGCCTTTACCGCCACTTTCTTGCAAGTCTCAGCTCAAAATCGTGAGACTTCAGCTCTTAGTCCA
>JAQWJX010000182.1:0-14919 GCA_029248145.1 Schleiferiaceae bacterium
TTGTGATACTGTAGATTTAGATTCACTTGCCAGCACCTATATGGTGGAGTTGTGGCATGCAAATGCACTGGGCGATTATAGCAATGTCGATGGCAATCCAAACGACTTCGCCTACCGAGGCAAATTAGAACTCTCAGGAAAATCTACGGTGTTTCATACTGAATTACCGGGTATTTATCCTTACCGACCTTCGCACATTCATCTAAAAAGTTATTTAACTGATGCTTGGTTTACAGATACATTGGTGACGCAAGTTTATTTTGAAGGCGATTCTCTCATACCCTTTGATGTTGCGAATACGTTTCCAGAACGTTGGATACGCCTAGACACTACCGCAAAAGGATTCACTGGTGGTTTTGCTTTTGGACTGGCGCTAAACATCGGTATGAAGGAGCAGGAGGGTAGACTTTGGTCGTGTTTCCCAAATCCTGCAACGAATACACTCATGCTAAAAACTTCAGGGCCTGTTCATGCTATTCAAATTTTTGATATACGCGGTAGTGTTTACTTTGAGGGCGATTTAGTCGATGGGGATACCATCGATATTTCGGATTGGCCTCGAGGTAGTTACATCGTTCGTAAAGACGGTACAGCCCAGCTTTTGCTGGTTCAGTAGGGTTTTTAACAGAATAGGTCATTTCGTGTGGATAACATCAATGACCTCATAGGTGTAGCCTATAGGTTACAAGGCTAAATTGGTCCTACTTTTGAATTAAGAAAACGAAATACATTTTTTATGGCACTCGAAATAACAGAAGCAAACTTTGAAGAAGTTGTAATGAAATCAGATAAGCCTGTATTGGTTGATTTCTGGGCAGAATGGTGTGGCCCTTGCCGCATGGTTGGACCAGTAGTTGACGAATTAGCGGGCGATTACGAAGGCAAGGCAGTTGTAGGAAAATTAAACGTAGATACAGACGGTGCAGTTGCGCAACAGTTCGGTGTACGTAACATCCCAACGCTATTGGTTTTCAAAAACGGTGAGATCGTAGACAAGCAAGTGGGAGCAACCAGCAAACAAGTACTTGCATCGAAGCTTGATGGCGCTATGTAGGCTACCGCAAAGCAAATTTTCAAAAGCCCCCAATCCGAGAGGATTGGGGGCTTTTTTTGTTTGCAACTTTTAGTTTTTGACAAAAATTGACTTTTAAAATTTGACGTGCCAATTTGAATAGAAACCTCAAATATCGCATGCTATGAAAGCAATACTACTTCGCTCTTTTTGTTGGATCATTTGTATCCATTTCCCTTTAATCGCTACTGCTCAGTTACAAGATTCGTTGGATTGGATCTATGAAAAACTACCCGCTCAAATATTTCCAACTGGATTATTACACGATGTTAGTTCCGTGCATTTGTTTACACACGATACCCCATTAGATCCTCATTTTCATAACGGAGAAGTTCCCGGCAGAAGTGCAAACATCGAGCGGTTCCAGTATGTATATATGGATCTTTTTCATAGTCAGTTGTATGACTCTACCGGTGTTTTACAAACACAGAATGGGCTACGCCTTTTACCTTGGGACAGTTTGCAATTGGAGGGAAAATATATAAATAAGGTAGATGTTCCTCTTGTGTTGCTCTGGGCAACTTTTAATACGCTAGATTCCAGTTCCTTAACTAAAGGCTATTTAGATTTTCATAACGGCCAATTCGATGTAGTAGACGAATACATTTACGTTGACGATCAAGGGCAATATCCTGTTTATCAAGGCGACCCCATAAAACTCGCCCGTCAAGCGGTCTTGCAAGACACAACTTTTATTGGATCCATCCTCCATTCATCTTTATATAGCGAATCAAATACAGTTCTAGTGACCTTTAATCTTGACGAAAGTGAGGTATATCAGAATATCGGTGGCATAGATAGTTTAGCAGTAGATTTTGCCGATGGAAACGGTTTTCGAAAAATCAATACAAACCAAGTGATTTCCATTTCTTATCAATGTGCCGCATCCAGCATAGAAAACGTGGTTAAACTCCTCCGAATACGCGGTTATAAAAATGGGAAGACAGCTGAGAGTAGGCTAAAATTCAACATCGTTTTTAATGCGCCTGTAGCTCATAAAGAACTTTTAACAAATCAATTGCCATCACCACCATGCTTGCCAACTGTAGATCCATCAGGAGGTGCAAGAATATCTGTTAAATATGCCAATCCAGGTGCAGGGCTTCAGAAACCAGTTTTAATTATTGAAGGCTTCGAATCCTCCATTCGGCCCTATGGAAATCTTACCTATAAAAGTATCAGCAGCGGCTACGTATTTAACGAAAATGGTGAGCAAATATTTCAACACATACATCCTCTAAGTTGGTTGTATGATTCCCTAACAATAGCAGGATTTGATATTGTGCATTTAGATTTCAGTGACGCAAAATTATCACTTCAAGAGAATGAGATCAATCTCTTGAGGACGATTCAATGGATAAACGATGAGAATCCATTTGCTGAGATTACACTGATTGGTGCTTCTATGGGTGGGCTCATCGCGAAGATGGCTATAAACGATCTTGTCAAAGCTGGCTGTTGTTACCCAATCGTAGGTTATGGCTCCTTTGATGTCCCTCATCGTGGTGCATTTATCCCTATCGGATTGCAAGCAGCCAGTAAATATTACGCCGAATTATTGCCTTTTGTACCAATGGCAAGAAATCCCTGGTCTAGGGTTATGAATTCAGAGGCCGCACGCGGGCTTTTGGTAACGCACTTTGATCCATCCGCACGTAAGGAGCATGAACAGCTCCTTAGGAAGGCTGGAGCGCTACCTCCGGGCATACGCACTTTCGCAATAGCTAATGGCAGTGACATGGGAATACAGCAATCATTGACGGACCCTTTCAGCCGATATTTTATGCACGGATTGATCTTAGAGACTTGCGTAAAACATGCTCTTGGCTATCATCCAGATACTATCACCTTTAATCTTGATGGATATCGTGATTCACTTTTGGTATTTGGTATGGAGGCTGTTGCGCACAGTCATGTTGACTCGTATTTGTTTAAGGCTACCTCATTTCGACAGTTGGTAACGGCACTTCAAATGAACTGGACAGCTAGGTGTTCCGCCCGTAAAGTCCAACTCATCGCTGCAGTAGGACCAATGATACCGGGTTTATCAAAAGCATTCCTTTCTAAGGCAATAATCAAGCGCCAGAAACTTACCAATAATGGGTTAGCGAAAATGAAGCAGCGATTTACAAAAGGTGCGGCTATAGTACTTCAGCATAAATTTCCTTTAAATTATGCTGAAGTGCCAGGAGGCTTTACGACAACAACAGATGCATTTGAGATACCTATACTCAGCAAAATATATAGCTCGACGCATTGCTTTATTCCGTCGTTTAGTGCGTTAGATATTGCAGACAGCCTAGTAAATCAGTCATTTAGAAATACACTAACCACCTCATTTCACAGTTTTATTGCTCCAGGACTAGTACATGATAATGCAGCGCCTAATCAAGCACACATCGCAGTTGATTCTACAATAATTGCTTACGGAATGGCACAGTTACGTTCCATTCATGATGAAAAGTTAAAAGACAGTTTAAAGACGAATTATAATGTCGCTCAAGAACACGCAGTTTATGGTGCCGTGATGAGTGATTTAGGGAAGGTGTTAGTTCCCAAAAACATAACTTTAGGACTGGCTCGAAATGGGTATAGAGGTGCTGCGAATTCTACCATTTTAGCTGCTTCAAGGCAGAAGGTGTATTGTTATGTGGGACAAGGCTGCGCTTCAGATACTTTACACATTTATGGGAACCTTCAAATAGGCGATGGGTCAGATCGGATAGCTTCGTTACGAGTAAATAAGTCCAGTGCTTTGGTACTCCATAAAGGATCCTCTCTTACCATCGATTTCGCTAGCCGTTTAGAAATTGAAGAGGGCGCGGCATTGATTATCGAAAAAGGCGTGTCTATAGTACTGGATAGTGGAGTTATGGTAATAGATGGAACGCTATTACTAGCGTCAGAAGCCGAATTTCGACCAAATGGACCAGGGAAATTTACCTTTGAGGAAAATGCAGTTTTTTTAGCTGGTAAACAGACGGTAGTTCAATTCGAAAATGCTAAGATTCGGATGGCATCAACGCTTGAAATTCCTTTAGAATTGGATCAGTTTCTGTTGAATCAATGTGAACTAAGTTTTGAGTCACAGGCCACCCTTCAATTGAACTGTAACGCTCAATTATGGAATACGGAATTTGTTAAAAGCGGTAAGAAACAAAATGGCTCTGTTATTGCGTCAAAGGGCACTGTAGATATACAGGATTGCAAATTCCTAGGAGGTAGACCAGCCATTTCAATTCATGATTCTGTTCACTGGTACATGGCCAATACAACGGTTGCCAATACTTATTTGGGTTTGTACGCAACGACGGCGCCACAACTGTTTTCAGCGAATTCGTTTACGGGAAATACCACGGGTGGGCACATAACGGGTGGTGATTACCTTATTGAACGATCGTTATTTCACAATAATGATGTTGGGTTAATCCTTAGTGGTCCTAGTACATGGATTCAAATAGAGTCTTGTGATTTCTCCTCAAACGGAAGTGCTGGTTTACAATCAGTGGAATCGAAGCTTCATGTTTTGTGTAGTACTTTTTCTCATAATACCATAGGTATTAAGGCATCTAAAGGCCGATTAAAACTTGCAAAAAATGCAGGTAACACCTTTCAGAATAATACTGTAGGCGTGAGTTTTCAAAGTCTAGAAAAACTAGAATTACAGCAAGGACATAATGCTTTTAGTCAACAAGTTATGTTCGATATTGTAGGTAGTTTTGAACCTTCTGCAAGTATCAGCTATAACGGTTCCTTCCATTACTTGTATGCTGATAATACGAGTTTTTCTAAAGCAAATAGTAACCTTTTAAGTATTGGGAGAGACACCGTTTACTTGTTGTATACATCTAGTCAGCCTCCAAGTGCATTGCTTTGTCCCAATAAAGGGGGTAAGAAATTAGTAGACATGAATTGGTCAAGGTCGGATTCAATACCTGAATTAGTAGCCTTTCCAAACCCGGGAAATGAATGGGTCGAATTGGTATTTCCAGCGACCACCACCACTGCAGAATTATCTATATATAATCCCCAAGGTGAGCAAATTCTCTTCGAATTTCTACCCGAAGGAACACATCGAAAGCAATTGAGTATATCAGGTAATGTAGGCTTGTATTTTATCCGATTGGTTGACGGAGAACGTGTAGCACAATTGCGGTGGCTTAAGCTGGATTAGTTAATATTTTTTAACCTAATGTATTCGCCCTATTTTGCAGTATAATTCCAAGACAATGTCTAAGCCAATACCAATGGTAGATTTACCCAAAATCCATGCGCCTTATCAAAGCGATTTGGATAAAGCTGTCCTCTCTGTAGTGCACAGTGGAGGCTACATTGGAGGAACCGTAGTAAAAGATTTTGAAGCGAGGGCTGCATCCTACTTAGGCGCTCCTATAGTCGGTGTTGGTAACGGTACAGACGCACTTCTAATAGCCCTTATGGCTCTTGATGTTCAGTTTGGTGATGAGGTGATTGTTCCTGCCTTTACGTATGCTGCAAGCGCTGAAGTTATTGGGCTATTAGGGGCCGTAGCGGTTTGGTGTGATGTCAACGAATCAACCTTTACTATCGATCCGGATTCAGTCAAATCCGTACTTTCGGATAAAACTGCGGCAATTATAGCGGTGCATCTTTATGGACAATGTGCGGATATTGAGGCGTTAGAAAATTTAGCTCCTAACATTCCTATTGTGGAGGATACGGCTCAGGCATTTGGGGCAGTTTTTACTACCGGTAAATATGCTGGTCGTTATGCAGGTACCGTAGGGTCTTTTGGGACATTTAGTTTCTTTCCGACGAAAAACCTGGGTGCGCTTGGGGATGGAGGTGCAATTGCTAGTACGAATGCTTCGTTACTTGCAAAAGCAAAATCCATTGCAAGTCACGGACAACGCAAAAAATACCATCACGATCAGTTAGGTGTGAATTCAAGGTTAGATCCTATCCAAGCTGCAGCGCTCACGGTTAAATTGAATTACCTACCCCAGGCATTAACCGCCAAAATTGGAATTGCGGAAAAGTATTTGAGTGCTTTTGAATCTTTGAATGAAGTTGTACTTCCTTTAACGGCATCTTTTTCGAACCACACTTACCACCAATTTACGCTTCGTGTTCCCAAAGGAAAACGTGACGGTTTTGCTTCATTTATGAATGAACGAGGTGTTGCCACAATGATTTATTACCCCATACCATTACACAAACAAAAGGCTTACGCACATTTTGAGCCGAGAACTTCGCTATCTGTAAGCGAAAGTTTATCAAACTGCGTTATTAGTATTCCTGTGCACGAGGCGCTCGAACCCAGCGAAGTTCTTGAGATTCAGGCTGCCATAAAAACCTACTTTTCTTAATTATGGGTGATTTTTTTGTACATGAAACAGCCGTTGTTGATACCGATGTCCAAATAGGTATAGGCTCTAAGATTTGGCATTTTAGCCACATTATGTCGCATTGTTCGCTAGGTGATAATTGTATACTCGGCCAAAACGTATTTCTAGGCGACTCGGTTAAAGTCGGTTCAGGAGTTAAAATCCAGAATAACGTTAGTGTGTATAGTGGCGTTGAGATTGAGGATGATGTTTTTTTGGGTCCTTCCATGGTTTTTACCAATGTCAATGCGCCACGCAGTTTTATTGAGCAAAAGAATTACGCAAGAACTCTAGTTAAAAAGGGTGCTTCTATCGGAGCCAATGCTACGATAGTATGTGGAAACACCATCGGTGCTTATGCGTTTATTGGAGCAGGTTCTGTAGTCACTCATGAGGTGCCTGATTTTGCTTTTATTTACGGTGTACCAGCCAAACAACACGGTTGGATTAGTAAGGCAGGTTCACGATTAAAGTTTACTAACGGAACCATTGCAACTTGTGAGACGACAGGTGAGAAATACGAACTACGCGATGGGGTAGTCGCTTCAATTTCTCAATAATATGAAGGTCATCACTATTGTTGGTGCGCGTCCCCAATTCATTAAAAGTGCTCCAGTCAGTAAGGTCTTACAATCAAATGGTTTTAGGGAGTATGTGATACATACAGGGCAGCATTACGATGCTGAGATGAGTACCGTTTTTTTCAAAGAAATGGGTCTTCCAAAACCGTATGCCATTTTAAATTGTGGCAATCTCAAGAGAGATGAGATGCTCTCCAGGATGCAGGAGGCATTGAAACCTTTATTTGATTCTATTCAGCCAGATATCGCACTTGTTTATGGCGATACGAATTCAACTTTGGCAGGAGCGCGTATGGCACAGGAATGCAACGTTCCGCTGGTTCACATTGAGGCAGGTTTGCGTTCCTATAATGATGAGATGCCCGAGGAACACAATAGAATTGAGTCTGACCACATTGCAAAATGGTTATTCACACCGACGCAACAAGCCACAGAAAATTTGAAACGTGAGGGTTTCAAGGGGCGTGTTATTGAACAAGTTGGAGATGTGATGCTAGATGCGTTGCAAATGTTTCAGTCTAGCGCTGTACACACTGAAAAAATGGGACCAATTTCATTTTTTCACAAGCCATTTGCTTTGGCTACAATGCACCGCTTTGAAAACATAAGTAGTCCGGAGCGACTGGCTTTCCTGGTAGATCAGTTAAATACATTTAACGATACGGTAATGCCTGTTTGGATGCCATTACATCCCGCGACTGCAGTTCGCTTAAAAGACTTTGGTTTGAACTTGTCCGTTCATATTGCTCCACCTGTAGGTTATCTTGAAATGCTTTGGGCGCTCAAACAAGCAGCGTTGGTATTAACTGATAGTGGGGGACTTCAGAAGGAGGCCTATTACTCCGATAAGCCTTCAGTTACACTCAGGGGAGAAACGGAATGGGTCGAATTAATTCAAATGGGTGCGAGTGTACTTTATGATCCTTCTGAAAATCAACCCCTAGTGCCAATAGCACTGAATATGCTTTCAAGTTTTAAGCCAGGGACGAAAGCACCTTATGGTGATGGAAAGGCTAGTCAAAAGATTATCCACGCTCTAGGCCTAGCCTAGTATTTTATTTAAGAATTCCTGCAATTTCACGATACAGGGCATATTTAGATTGTGTCCCATTGCATATTCGTAGAAATTGTAATTGGGATTAGTGGCCAACAATTTAGACGTGGCTTTTGCCCATTCGAATGGAATGACCGGGTCTTCTGTCCCATGCGACTGAAATACCGGTATTTTAGATTCAAAACAAGAGAGCAAATGGTGCCATTCGGGTAGGGCATAACCGCTTAAGAAGACATATCCATCCGCTTTAAATCCACCAGTATATACTGCGGTTGAAAGTATAGCGCCTTGCGAAAATCCCCCTATAACCAACCGTCCACTAATTTGATTCGATGCAGTCCATTCAGCGATAGCATCTAACACGAGTATCTTCGCAGACGATACTTCTTCGCTGTTAATGATTTTAGCTCCATTATTCCAATCAATCGGATACCAAGCATATCCGCCCATACCCATGGCGATTGGGGCCTGAAAGCAAACGAGATTTATTCCCTTGAAGTAGGGGTGAAGACCGAAAAGATCTTCTTTATTGCTACCGTAGCCATGCAATAAGACCAGGGTTGGAGAGGTAGCCGATTCGATGTGATCGATATATTCTAACATTATTCGATAATGTCCCAAGTATGATCGGCCAATAATAAGACCTTATTTAAGAAGTTGTAAGGACAACTGCGCCATTCATGTGGAGCAATCATACTGAGGACGTTACTTTCGTCATCTTTCTTGTAGAGGTAATACGTATGATTAATTTCCGGCTTGAAGCCCATGTGTGCTGAATAAATTTGCTCGCTCAAGGCCTTTCTCGCTTGAATCTTTCCGGCTTGTTGGGCCAATAACTCGATCTGTTGACGGATTTGATCGAGCTGCATGTCCGTCTGCATTTCCATCGCATTTACATCCAGACTCTTGTTTTTTAGCGTATCAACAGCTTGAAACGCGGGTGCAGAAACAGAGGAGCCGTACGGCAGTAAATTCGCATTTTCGGCGATTTTTTCGGGATCAATAGGATTAAATGTTCTCTTCTCTTCTGACATGTCTCAAAAATAAATGATTCCTTCTAAAGGATCTCCAATGGCTTCTGCCGTTCCGTTTTTGTGCTTTAAACAAGCTAATAAGGCCATTAATGCATCCCATTGGTGCCAATTCTTAACGGGGTCATCCAGCTGGGCATTATTTAGAAAGTCTACAAAATTCAACTCTTCGAGATAAGCATCATCCTTTTTATACCGTTTCATATCCAATCCTAAAGTGCTACAAACCATTTTAGGGTAGGTTTCAATGACTGATTCTATTTCTAATGCTTTCAGTTTTGCCGACAATTGCATGGCGCGTGCGGTCAAGCCCCCTAAGAACATAGGGCTCATTGCGCCTGCAAGTCGATCACACTCCCTGTAGTGGTAGTTATTGAATGAAGCCGGATCGATAAAGACTCCAGGTATACTTAAAGGGGCGTCGATAGCAATATGTTTAGGTTTCAAGTCTTTTATCAAATCCAGAAGCCAAGCATCCGAATCTTTGCCCTTTGTACTTTGATGGACCTGCACTACACCCTTAGAGGAGTAGCCTGCTGCTGCCGTAAAACCTGAGGTTTTACTTCCGTAATCTATGCCTAATGCAACTATTTCCACTTACCGAACAGCTCTTCAGTTTTCTGAAAACGATAATTAAATATTTCCTCTAGTTTGGGACGTACGATGATGGGGTGGGCAATTTTACCTAAAATTCCAAAGGGTACTTTGTAATTTACACGATCCAGCATTTCCACTCCGCCCTCGATTGCTTTAAAGTGGTGTTCATGATGCCATATATTGTATGGGCCTACCCGTTGATCGTCAACAAAATAGGTTGGAGCTTCGACATGAGTAATCTCTGTAGTCCAGTGCATCTTAATACCTAAAAGTGGACTCACTTTATAGTGAATGAATAACCCTGGATACATTTCATCTGGTGTTTCAGATAGAATATTGAAACCCATGTAATCCGGTGTAATAGCGGCTAAATTCTCTGGCGATTGGAAAAACTTCCATGCCTCTTCAACACTTATAGGCAAGCGTTGGGTGCGTTCTAGGGTGTACATTTGGCGTTGCTTTAATTCAGCTAACACCTGAGATACCTATAAGTTCAAGGCTTATCCTTAGATGCGTTTCATTTGTTGCTTGATGTACTTCGTTTGTTCTGCAAGGACATTTTTACTATCCAATCGCTTTACCTCAGTCAATAAAATCTGTGCTTCTTTCTTACGTCGTTTCGTCAAGGCGATACCAGCAAGATTTAGTTTAGCTAAAGCTTTGTCTTGATCCATACGCAAGCCCGTATTCAAAGCTTTCTTTAATAGCGTTTCAGCTTTACCCACTTTACGTTGGCTTTCAATCATCCCCATAAGAAGATAATAATACGCCAATTGACTTTTAATCAGGCTTTTTTCCGGATTGCGAATACGACCTAACATTTTTTCTGCTTTGGCGACATCACTCTTGCGCATGTACCAAAGCGAGATGAGTATACGTTCATTTCTGAAATAGGTCAATAACACAAGGGCTGCTGGAAATAGTAAGGCAATGCCGTTACCAATTTCGCCATCTGCGAATTGGAATACAGACCAAACTAAAATTGCGGCAGTTACGCCTAATCGAATTATCTTACTGACCATCTCTATTATTTTTGACATGGCAAAGAAACGAAGAAATGGGCATAACTGATTGGATGACCTTAGATATAAGCGAGAAAAGAAAATTGTATAAAGAGCTATGCACTGGTTTGACTCCGCACAAGCAATCCTTGTTTAATGCAAAGGTGGCGAATAGAACTCGACATTTTGCACTTGGGCTTGAGGACATGATGAAGACTCAGAACGCCTCAGCCTTAATGAGAACGGCGGATGCTTTTGGTGTTCATCGTGTAGATATTTACGATAAAAACGAACGATTTAATGTCGCCTCTGGTATTTCAAAAGGGGTGGAGAAGTGGCTCGATACTACATTTTTTAATACTTATAATGACGGAAATCAAGAGGAGTGGGCGCATCAATTAAAGGCCTCAGGACGCAAACTATACGTCACAGCCGTTGATTCACGTGCGAGGCCGATTGAATCTCTTGATGCTTCCGTAAGCGCAACGATTTGCTTTGGTAATGAGCACGAGGGAGCTTCGGATTTACTTCAGTCATTGGCCGATGAATTAATTTACATACCCATGCAAGGATTTGTCGAGAGCTTTAATGTCTCAGTTAGTTGCGGTATTGTATTGCACCATTTAACGCATCATATGGAACTAGCAGGAGTTAAAAGGGGGCTCGAGGAAGAGGATGAATTGAATACTCTAATTCAATGGTCATTGCGCACGGTGTCAAATCCACACCAATACTTAGGTTAAAGGCTATATCGGAAACCTTCTTGTGTTTCGTTCGACCAATTTATGACCTCCCATCGTATGAGTCGAGCTAAGATTTCAATCGTTTTGCTTCGGTGTAACTGCATTACTTTCGCCGCTTTACTAACACTTACCTCTTCATAATCTTTTAGATATTGAATCAGACGCTGCTCCTTTTCTGTGAATGCGACGGGGTGTTTAGATTCTTTTAATCGGTCTTGTTTCCAGACTTCTTTCAAAACCGCATTTGCGACAAAATTTTGGTCGTTATCACGATAATAGGCTTTCAAGCCGTCGATTTCATCTACTTGGTAAGGTTTTTCCTTGCCTTCGGTAATTTCTATTTCCCAAACATATTTTCCTTCAATCTCATGTGCCCACACTTCGAGCTTCAAAGCCGGTTTAAGAAAAACCTCAGAAGCACTTTCTAACATATAGATATCATCTTCATCTTTTACACCTGCTATACTGCCGTTATCTCTTACCCCTACAAGTAGTCTGCCACCAGTTGTATTCGCAAAGGCGCTGAGTGTTCTTGCGATCTTACGTGCATCTGAAATACGGTACTTAAAATCTTGCTCGCTATGCTCTCCCTCACGAATAAGAGCATACAAGTCGTTTTGTGAAACTTTTTGATCGTAATCCTTAAACATTAAATTTTATGCTTAACTTTTGTATGTGGATGACCTCAGATTAAATAATGCCGACATTCTGTTCGTTGATGTTGCCAAAACTACAAACAGATTAATCGTGAGTAAGTTGTGTTTTTTGCATGCTTTTCAGGAAATCATTCGCGCTTTGCCTGAGCCTGTGTTAAAAAACAATAAGGAAGTACAAGTTATTTGGGCCTTCAAACAAAACGGTTTTAATCTCGCTCTACTTCAGTCACATTCCGTTTATTTCTTTGAAACATTTGGTTCATCTGCACGTCAGGTCCTCGATGCCTTAGAGCTCTATCGTTTAAGCTTGAATCTTATTGATGACGATTTTTTTGAGACCTGTTACGAGGAAGTAGCCTGTTATTTAGAAGAACTTGAGGCGACCTACCATCGTATCACAGATTACAAGGCACACTTTGACAGCACCTTGCTCCATCTTTGCAATTGATTATTTTGTGACGTAGATAACGTCTACCATGGCTTGAACATCAGAATTGCGACCAAACCAACGCGTTTTAAATTCTTCAGTGTAGATTCTAATGTTCGCGATTGTAACCGTATCTCCGTAGGTCTCCCTTGCTGCAGCTAACATCTTATCGTAGCTTATTAATCCATCATGTAACGATATTTCTCGAGTTTTTTCTGCAGCCGTTATTTTATCGCTGTAGATAATATCTGGATATACCATGATTGTTCCTACATAGGTCCAATTATGTCCGTACAAACTGTTTGCAGTATCGTAAAGACTTCGGTTAGGACTGGCACATGAATTGAGCAGGACAGCGATGGTAGCAGTGAGAAGCAGTCGTTTCATTGTGGCTTTATTTTGATCAAAAATAAGGCAAATAAATAGCCCTCGAAAGGGCTATTATTTCAAATTTCACATTGTTTTGAGACGTTCTCGCAACACTTTATCTGAGATTCGGATTCCCCGCTCCAGAAGATGATTCTTAACCTTTGGCAGGTCTCCTTTGAAAAGTTTAATGGCTTGGTTAATACTACATATACGTTTCATCGTCCACGTTTTTAGATTAACACACTGAAATCTACAATTAATATTCAAACGTTACAAAGATATTTTATCAACTTAATGTCAGTCATCTAAATGAAAGTGTGTCTCCCTAAGCTTGGGCGTTGAGCTGAAAGAGCTTTAAATATTGAATCAGTTGTTAACAATAGAGTCGACAAGTATCTCGGTGAAAAAGAGTAGAGGATTGCAGGAAACTTTTTACCTCTATCTCTATATGGCCTAGATTTTTTGATAACTTGTCTTCTCCATACCAAACTAATACTAAGAGCCAATGCTTTCTCAAAAAGAGGTCGAGAGACTTCATTACGGGTTACTCTCTCATATTAAGCTACAAGGTGACGTTGAAATTCAAGCCTTAAATGAGTTGAGCAATAAATTCATACTGAGAAATGTTCCGAATGGTCATACCCTCTGGGATTTAAGTTCAAATAGTGGAGATCTTCACTTTATTCTTGAAGGCACGTTTGCCGAATATTTACAGCGTGGTTCTCATTCTTTTATTCTCCGTTTTCATAGGCCAGGTAAATTTGCATACTCTGAGGATTTATTGCTGTATTCCAAACGTTCTGACACCTTTTCGAAGGCCTTATCTCATGCTAAGGTAGCATCCTTACCGTCCGTTCATTTTCAAAACGCGCTTCGTCAAGGCGGTCTGGGAGCTAAATTGATGGAGGTACTGATAAACCTTAGTATGACTGAATATCGGAATACTACTTATGAAATGCTTCAGACCTCTGGAACAAATAGAATTCATGCTGCTTTAGAGCAATTTCCAGATTTACTGCACTTGATACCAAGGAGGGAATTAGCAGATTATCTTGGTATTTCGAGGGCCTCTCTATTTAGATCTCTAAAAGAAATTGACCATGAATAGTGGAGAAAAAGCAGCAATACGTGAATATTTTAAATCGCTACCAGTCTACTCAGAATTTTTTGATGAAGCGATAGATGCCATAATTACATCAATGGATTCCGGTATTAGCGCAGAAAAGGGTAGAGTATTAATAGAGCTTGGAGCAACCAACAAGGATTTTTGGTTTTTAAAAGATGGATTTTTAAAGGAAATGTACCGCAGCCCTTATGCGAATGAGGATTCGTTATTCAACATGATTCCTCCCTCTTCCATATTTGTTAACGAAGACACTTTATTCGCTAACCAAAGGCCACAACATTATTACACCGCTTATACAAGCGTGGAAATCCTAAGGCTTAGAGAGGCTGATTATCTGAGATTACTCCAAGAATATCCAGTGGTAATGAATCTTATTTACCTCAGTGGAACTGTGGAAATTCAGAAGAGTAGGAGAGAACGTTTGAATATGCTACGGATGAACAAGACACCGGATCGTATTGAATGGGTCAAACAGCAGCGGCGGGAATTGTACCATGTTATGGATAGAATTACTCTTGCTCAATACATTGGTGTGAGTAGGGCGAGCCTGTATCGCGCTTTCGAAAAGAACAAAAAGTATCAATTTTGATACTAATGTTTAGATTTTCAATCTTGACATGCCGAAATCACACGTTACATATTCAAATTAGAGATTTTTATACTCAAAAGCATTTATAGTCTCAATGTAGTTTAGATCTGTTGAAAGATTAAAAACAACGAACTATGAAGAATTTATTATTTGTTTTAGCATTAACAATGAGCGCGTTCAGCGTAAATGCACAATCGAAACCCTCTGTGGCTGTGTTAGATTTTGACACACGCGGCTACAATGAAGTAGAACGCTACCAGATCATTCAAAAGCTGTCACTTGAGATGATTAATATGTCTGGTTATGA
>JAQWJX010000189.1:0-6103 GCA_029248145.1 Schleiferiaceae bacterium
GGGCAAACCCATTTTAGAGGGGTTCCTCGACAACAACCCTCATTGGTCCGGTGTAGTAACCTTTTTTAGCCCCTCGGGATACGAGCCACGTAAAAACTACCCGCGTGCTACAGTGCACTATTTGCCGGTCGATGCGCCCTCTGAAGTGTCAAAATGGTTGAAGTATTGCAACCCCTCATTGGCAGTATTCGTACGCTATGATCTGTGGCCTAACCATATTGCAGGATTAAAGAAATTCAATGTTCCAACGGTCGTTATAGGAATGAGTGCTCCCAAAATACCATGGTATTTGACTCCTATGCTTCCTTTCATTCGCAGCACATTTAGCTCCGCCGTTAGTATTTGGGGTATGGTAGACGACAGGGATGCAGCAACGATGAGTACAGCGGGTATTCATTCGGTAGTTTTGGGTAATCCTAAATACGATTATGCAGCTACTTTATTGAATATTGAGCTTCCTGAAAAATTTGAGCGCTGGAGTGCCGCACAAGAAAAACCCATTCTAGTACTGGGTAGCGCGCATGAAATGGATGCAATGGTTTTGGCCCAATCGAATCACAGCGACTATTCCGTTTGGTTAGTTCCTCACGATTTAAAGCAGGCTTCAAAGTTGTCCGATGCCTTCAAAGGCAAAGTGAGTAGTTCAGCAACCGATGAACCGCACTCAACAAATATTTTACTCATTCCTGAATTTGGCGTTTTACGCAGCTTGTACGGGTTGGCAGATGCCGTTATCGTGGGCGGTGGCTTTGGTAAAGCAACGCACAACGTTTTGGAAGCGACAGTGCAGGGGAAGATTGTAGCGTGCGGTCCGCATTGGCAAAAAATCCCTGAAAATAAATCTTTAGTTGCTCAAGGATTTTTGATTCCCGGTACACATCATACCGATTGGACTACCTATCTCGAAAGCGCCTATCAAGGTGAGTTTGTGCAAAAAGAAACGGATGCGCGTAACTGGGTGTTGGCGCGATCGGGTGCCTGTGATAAAATGATTGAAGCTCTAGAACAAGCCGTTGAGCTCTGAGTCGATCTGCTGGATGATCTCTCCTAAATCTTCAGGATTCTCAGGAAACTTATTCTTATCTACATTGACAATGAGAATTTTCCCCTTATCGTAAGTATTGACCCAAGCCTCGTAACGCTCATTTAATCGTCTCAAATAATCGATACGGATGCTGTTCTCGTAATCCCTCCCGCGTTTTTGTATGTGATCTACCAATGTCGGGACAGAGGCACGCAGGTATATGAGCAGATCTGGCGGTTGAAGGTGTTTTTCCATCAGTTCGAAGAGGCCTTTGTAGCTTTCGTAGTCGCGTGCTGTCATCAGCCCCATAGCATGTAAGTTGGGCGCAAAGATGTGGGCATCTTCATAAATGGTACGATCTTGAATAACGTCTAAACCTTCTTCGCGTACAGCCGTTACTTGTGCAAAGCGTGAGCGTAAGAAATAGATTTGCAGATTGAAGCTCCAACGTTGCATTTCTTCATAGAAGTCGTCTAGGTAAGGATTGTCGTCTACATCTTCGTAATGTGGCTGGTAATTATAGTGTTTCGCTAACAACTCCGTTAAAGTTGTTTTACCTGAACCGATATTTCCTGCGATTGCTATGTGCATGCTCATTAAATTTGTACTCGCAAAGTAATAAAAGTACCTCAAGCATTCCACTGAAATATGAAAATTGAATTGGTAAAAGAGCAGATTGAAGCATCTAGACAAGAATTAGTCGCTCACCCGGCCTTCCAATGGGTCAATACAGTCCCGCGGGCACGTCATTTTATGGAGGCACATGTGTGGGCCGTTTGGGACTTCATGGTACTCCTCAAATCACTGCAACGTGAACTCACTTGTGTAGATACTTACTGGATTCCAAAGGGTGAACCCGCCGTACGGAGGCTTATTAATGAGATTGTTCACGGTGAAGAAAGTGATGTCGACCAGCAGGGCAATGCGACCAGCCATTTTGAATTGTACCTGCGTGCAATGACAGAGGCAGGTGCCGATATTGCGCCTATTTCGAATTTCATCAAGGACTTGGAGCGCGGTGTGCAGCCGCTGGAGGCTTTAGAGGCTAGTGATGCACCTGAAAGCGCAAAGGCCTTTGTTCGCCAGACTTTAGACGTGGTTGCCCGTGGTGACGCTTCTGAGATTGCAGCCGTTTTTACATTCGGAAGAGAAGATCTTATACCGGATATGTTTATTGAAATTGTAAGGTATTTGAAGGTTACATTCCCAAATGAATTAGGCTTGTTTGCGTATTATTTGGAACGTCATATAGAAATCGATGGTGATTTGCACGGCCACCTTGCTGAGCAGATGGTAGAGTTGCTTTGTAGCGATGTTCCTGCAAAATGGGAACAAGCAGCACTGTCTTCAAAAGCAGCATTACAGGCAAGAATTGAGCTTTGGACGGCAGTTATGGCTGAGTTTGAAGCGAAGCATTCAGCGTTAGAAACTGTTCTATAAGAACGCGATTGTTACTGAGGCGGGGAACTTTGTTTTGTCCGCCCAACTTTCCTTTTCCTTTCAGCCATTGGTGAAAAAGGCCCGGTTCTGCGGTGATAATACGAGGTGATTCCAGGACGAGATCGTATTTCCTTTTCGCCTGGTAATCTGAATTTTGGCCCTGTAGGTTTCGGTCCAATTCTATTTTGAACGCCTCCAAATCTGCCGGCGGTTGCTCAAACTCAATGATCCATTGGTGTGCACCGGTAGCCTTATCATTCATGTAACAGGGCGCAGCATGGAAG
Organism: Schleiferiaceae bacterium; assembly: GCA_029248145.1. GTDB lineage: Bacteria > Bacteroidota > Bacteroidia > Flavobacteriales > Schleiferiaceae > UBA10364. Next base: position 2,749 of record JAQWJX010000189.1, read on the forward strand.
TCAATCACGCGGCATTCCATGGCTTCACAGGTCGCCTGCAATGCATATTCAGCATCTGTAACAATCACCTCTTCACCAAAAGCATTAATGAAGTGGGCGGTGCGACCACTGACCTTAATACGGAACGGTTTTTTAGAGACGAATTTCACCGTATCTCCGAGGATGTAACGCCAAAGCCCACCGTTGGTGGTGATGACTAAGGCATAATCGGTATCCAATTCCACGTTCTCTAATAAAATGGTTTTACTTTCAATACCGTTATAAGAATCGAGCGGAATGAATTCGTAATAAATACCATTATCGAGCAAGAGCAACATTCCGTCTATAGATGGATCGTCCTGCACTGCAAAGAATCCTTCTGAAGCATTGTAGTTTTCCATGAAGGTTACCTGCCTTCCCGGCATCATTTCCCGGAATTGCCGTTCGTAAGGAGCAAAGTTGACACCACCGTGTGCGAAGAGTTCAAGATTAGGCCATACTTCCAATAAATGTGACTTTCCCGTTCGTTCCAGTACTTTTTTGAAGAGCACTAAAAACCAGCTGCTGACGCCCCAAAGTGAGGTGATGTTCTGGGCAATGGCCTCGTCGACTATGGCCTCTAATTTCTCTTCCCAATCACTTAAAAGCGCAGTTTCATGACTTGGCGCACTACGTAATTCTGCCCAGAGCGGGATGTTCTGAATTAAAATGGCGCTGAGGTCTCCGCTTTGCCCGTTACCCTCTTGCTGAATTTGTGTGGATCCGCCTAAGCGTAGTCCCAAGCCTTCGAAAATTTTCGTCTCAGTGACCGTATTGCAGTAGAGTGCAAGTTCGAATCGGCCACCCGAAAAGTGACATTCCTCAATACTCTCCTTCGAAACGGGTAAGTACTTTGATACGCCGGAAGTCGTTCCCGAGCTTTTCGCAAACCACTCAATTTTACCAGGCCACAATACATCCGTTTGTCCTTCGCGCATCTGTTCGATGTAGGGCTTAAGTAAATCGTAGTTTGATAGCGGAACCAATTTTGAAAATACAGTACGGTCGCTGATGTGCGCAAAATGATGCAGCTGTCCGTAAGTCGTGTTTTGCGCTTTACTGACTAGCCCACGCAATAATTCAGCTTGCGTTTCAATAGGCGCTTCGCTAAAGGCAAAGATTTCCTCCACACGCTTGCGCATGTTTTGACGAATGACTTTATTGACCCAAGTATAAATCATAGCAAGGCTTATGTTTCAGTTACGCTGTGTACCTTCACAAGAATTAAAATTAAACTAAAAATGCAGTACCGCGGCGCACTTCATAAAATGTCTACTCAACACGGACCAACTGTTCGTTACACGCTGAAAGTGGGCGGCGATTTACTACTGATGAATGCTTTGATTGGCCGTGAATTTTCGGCTACATTCTTAGGTGAGCATATTTGTTTTTGTGGCGATTTAGTACCCGAGGTTTACCGCCAAAATTTCTGCCGCGAGTGTTTTTTTACAAAGCCTGAGGCATCGCCAACCATTATGAAACCTGAATTGAGTAAGGCCCATTTAGGTATTGCAGAACGCGATCTGGAGTTTGAACAGCGATTGCAATTGCAGCCGCATTTTGTTTATCTCGCGAAAACCAGCCGTATCAAGGTGGGCGTCACAAGAGGCACACAACGTCCGTACCGTTGGATGGATCAGGGTGCGGCTGAAGCTGTAGTCTTACTGGAAACACCAAACCGGTATTTAGCCGGTGAGGCAGAAGTTGCCCTGAAAGACCATTTTACAGATAAGACTTCGTGGCAAGCCATGCTGCGCAATGATCCCTGCGACGAATCCCTCGAAGATGCCTGGCATCATGCATTAGACGTGCTTCCACAGGAGTTGAAAAAATATGCCGCAGCATCCCCGGAAATTTGGTCCATGCAGTATCCAATAGCCGAACAACTGCTGAAAGTCAAGAGTTTGAGTTTTAAAGAAAAAGGCGATTCCTTTTCAGGGAAATTATTGGGTATTCGTGGACAGTATTTAATGCTTGAAAATGGGGTGTTCAACGTTCGCGCGCATCATGGGCACCGAGTCGATTTAGAAATCCGCTAACTACAGCTCTATCTCTTCTCCCAAGCCCAATTTAAAATAGCGGCGTGCCCACCACATAAAGGCATAAATCAATACCGTATCAAATGCTGCTGCAGTGGCTTTAAAGAGCCATCCGTCCCAGATGTAATCTGACATTGTGCCGAAGGGCAGTGTGCCAACGAACAATACAAAAACGACCAGAGTAGTATCGACCAATTGGCTCGCGAGGGTAGAAAAATTATTACGCACCCAAAGCATCTTACCTCCTGTGATTTTTTTCCAGAAATGAAAGAGCCGAACGTCAATCAACTGGGCTGCGAGGTAGGCAAACATTGATGCGGCAATGACTCGCCAAGCATTTTGAAAGACGTTGTTGTAGGTTTCATCAGAAATAGGTGAAGTAGCTATTGCAGGGAATTGGGCGCCCAGCCACAAGACAAACAATACGAAAATACTAGCGATAAGTCCAGACAACACCACTTGTGTAGTTCTTTTCTGTCCATACAATTCGCTTAAAATATCGGTAATTAAAAAGGTAAATGGATAGGGCAAAACCCCAGCACTGATGGTAAATACCTTGAACCCTAGATCGATGCTAATGAATTTATTTGCGATCAGGTTGCACGTTACGAGCGCCGCGATGAACAGGGCACCCAGGACGTAATACAATCGTTCGGCTGTGGCTTTTTTTTCGGTGATCATAAGTTCATGAAGATGGGGTTGAGCCGTGCCTGTATACCCGGGTTTTTGGCAAGAAACCACAGTTCTTCGAGGGCTTCGTTTTGAAGAAAATCTGGGGTTTTAGCTTCCGCGCTTGCGACACCAAAGGATTTTAAATACTTTTCAATACCCAGTTCCACCGCGGGCAATTCGTACGTTTGATACGATTCTATTCCAGCCTGCTTTGCAGCGTATTCCAGTGCTTCGTTCATTCCGCCTTCATAATCTGCAAGGGCATTGTCTACGGCATCTTTACCCGTCCATACGCGACCACCACACAAGGGGAGGAGGTAGTCTAGTTCCATGGCGCGGCCGCGGGCCACTTTACCGGTAAAATCGCCATAGCCCCTGTCGATCATGCGTTGGAGTATGGCATATTGAGCGGAATCTGGGTGTTTTGCAAGATTGGGGAAGTTTGCCATAGGATGCGTTTGTACTTCTTCCACGGCCAAACCCAACGTTTGAGTCATTAATTCTTCTGCGGTGAACAGGCTCATGAATATGCCTATACTTCCGGTGATGGTAGTGCTGTTGGTGAAGATGGCGTCGGCATTACAGCTGATGTAATAGCCGCCAGAGGCAGCATAGTTTCCTTGGCT
>JAQWJX010000045.1:0-5931 GCA_029248145.1 Schleiferiaceae bacterium
ACCTATCCTCAGGATTACTTTATGTACATCGCTACAGAAGACAACACGAATATCACCGTTGATGGTGTCTCGGTACTTACGAATGGCTCAAAAGGCACTTCAGGCACGTACAGCTTACCGGGTAATGCAAATCCTGGTAAACCCTACGTCGTAGAAAGCAACTTACCCATTTATGTTTTTCAGGTCACTACGGGTGTTGCAAATGGGAGCCCTGAACAGGGTATGGCACAATTACCGCACATTGATTGTACAGGCTCTACGTTTATACGTTACAGTCGCGCCTCAGGATTAACGACTTCTGCTCTGGTTACTATACCTTCAAATGCCGTCGCCAATCTTAATTATAACGGTGCACCCATAACATCAAATACGAGCATTACCGTACAACAAAGCACATATGACCCCAGTTGGAGCGGGGTTTATATTGGGTCAAATGTTCTCTCGAATAACTTCACTCTAGATTGCATTACGCCGTTTCATCTTGGAATTCTGGCTGGACAAGGATCAAATACTGGGCTTTACGGATACATTAGTGGGTTTGATGATGATTTCAAATTATTAGATCCATTTACCGCGCTACCTGTCAATGACGTTCCTCTTGGAAATTTATGTGCTACTCCAATACCGCTATACTTTAGATATCTAAGTTGTGTGGATAGTATTAATGTAATTTCAGCTGCCCTAATACAAGGCCCAGGAACAGTTATCGATTCGAATGCTAACGATACTATACTGCACGTCATTATGGATCCTGCCTATACCGGCGCTGTGCGAGTAAAAGTAGTCGTGGAAGACGGTAGAGGTTATTCTGACTCCATTTTCTATAATTTTGAATACTATGGGACCTCGTACGAACCCATATTACTAGATACCGGTATAGTTTGTAACACACAACCCATAGTATTGGCTGTGGAGAATAATGGATCAACCGCTGGAGTAGGTTTTCTTTGGTCAAATGGAGATACAACAAGCTCAACTACCGCTTATAACCCAGGTTGGATGTGGGTAACTGTCGATTTGGGCACTTGCGAATTCACGGATAGCATTTACCTCGAAAACGGATCTCTTTACGAGGCACCTTATAGCGATACTGCTTATTGTGATTCGTTATTCGTTGACTTTAGTAGTCCCTTGGCTGCACAGATCTACTGGATAACTTTGGATACTACTACGTCAGAATTGTGGCTTGATTCAACCGGAATTTACCCTTATATAGCTACGGATATCAACGGCTGTGAGTCCGAAGACACTTTATATTTCAGACTTATACCCGAACCTTATATTGACGAAGGATTTGGCTGTCCAAATTATACTTTAACCGCTACAGGATACACCGCATTTATTGCAATGGAATTAGGGGATATAACCTATTCCACTCCGCAGATTGATACCCTATTTCCTTTTGCAGGATCGCACAACCTAACATTGATTGCTTTAGACAGCTGTAATAATCTTGACACCATTACACGCGTTCTTGAAGTAGATTGTTTAGACAATATGCTGATGTATGTACCCACAGCCTTTTCTCCTAATGGCGATGGTATAAATGATACCTATTGTATATCAAGCTCGCTACCTACGCGCACTACCTATTCTATTTACGACAGGTGGGGCAACGAATTATTCTCAGGAAGAGCGGATGAATGCTGGGATCCTAGCGCCTTGGGACAAGAGATATTTACCAGTACGCTTTCCATGCGGACATTTACAAGACTCCCTTCAAACGAGCTGCATATGGACGAATTCACGATTCACATCCTACTTTAATGTATTGCGTTTATCCGATACAGTAATGTGCAACATGAATGATACATTACTCAGCAACAAGTGTTAACAAAGACTGACTTTACCAAAGGTTAACATTTCACTAATTAATGTATTTTTGATTGTTCTGAAACAAACACATGTCACACCTAGATACCGCTATTGTAATTGCTTGGCCAGAATGCACTGCACGTGGAGATGAAAGATTATTGATCTTTTTAAAAAAAGCGGGGGTTCTTAAAAACCTCAACATGCGTGTTGGTCATGCAGCAATTTGTCTAATCAATCCGCAATCTAATGAGGTGCTTTATTATGACTTCGGTCGATATATCACCCCACGTGGATTCGGCAGAGCTAGAAACAAATACACAGATCCGGACCTAACTCTTCAAACGAAGGCTATTTTTGATGCAAATGAAGATTTACAAAATATCGAGGAGATTGCCTCGGAATTAGAAAGTAAATCAAAATATACTCATGGCTACGGTCCTCTTGTATTCTCCGTTAGTAAAACCATCAACTTTATTAAGGCAAAATCATATGCTGATGATATGATTACTAAAGGATATTTCCCTTATAACGGACTAATCAAAACTGCAAGTAATTGCGCACGCTACGTTACTGAAACCATGAAAGCTGCTAATGAAGATGGAACAGTAGGAACTAAATTAAAATATCCCCTCACAGTGCGTCCTACACCATTATTTAATGTTGTAGCAGCAAAATCGCAGGATACTATATATAGCTTTGAGGGGGGTACACTCGAGTTCTTAGATAAATCGCGCAGGCATAGTCTCTCAGATTTGAGCGTAAAATTACTAGAGAGTGCGTTCAGTAAATACACAAATACACTAACGGATGACGAAATTCAAGGAGATATTGACGAGCCACAGCGACCGGTTAAGTTAGCAGCTCATGCGCAGTGGCTAGGCGGCCTGGGTGAAGGTGCGTGGTTTGTTGTAGATGCAATAGATGCGCACAGCTTTAAAGGCACTAAGTATGCGAAAGATGGTGCGCTCGAACACGAGGCTGTTTACATCAACGAACACATTACGCTTCCCAAAAACCCTTTGGTCACGTATACCTCTCACTACGGTTTCTTCTCCATAAGTATAGATACAGTGGTACACAGATTCTACCGTCAGAAATAGCACCTTTGAATTCAAAAAAAAAAGCCGCGCATAAACTGCGCGGCTTTTTTGTTTCCGTCGGTTATTTTTAAAAATCAACCTTGTAATAGAATACAGGGAATAAACCGAGCTGGTAATTTTCCTGAACTCTATCGCCTTCATCTCTTTCTGGGATGTAGGTTAATGTAAGTATGTTTTTATTGTTGGTGATGTTCGATATATCTAAAGCAAATTCATGCGATAGTTTCGAATAATTCCATTTGTATCCCACTTTTAAATCCAATCTGAAATAGGCATTATACTGTAGGGTATTGAAAGTAGCATCATTAACGTATTCTATCTCTGACATTTCTGTCGATTTCAATTCGTCTACCGTACCGAACCATCTACCGCCAATAGTGCTAACCTTCGTACCTAAATTTAGAATACCGTAATCCCCTACAGAGATGTTACGTGCCAAAACTAAATTCATTGCATAACGACCATTGAACAGTGTATTCACCCAAACGTCGTCTGCACTTCCTGGCAGTGCGTCGCGGTTCTGCGAACCTTTGTATTTCGCATCAAAAATAGAACCCGTTAATAATCCGTAGAAGCCGTTTCGATAGTAATGCTCCATGGTAAACTCAAGACCATAATTACGACCTAAACCTCTGTTTTCCAGTGGCTCTGCCCATAATCTACCAAAACCTGAACCGCCGTTGACTAAAGAGAAATAACTCGCTTGCTGCTCTACGGGTATGTTCCATAAATATTGGTAATACGCCTCGAGCTTAAGACGAATAGGATAGTCAAAATTATGCTCCCAACCTGCAACGGCATGTGCACTCTTCGTTAGACCCATTTCCTTGTTGTACGTAGTTCCCAACACTGTAGAATCATCCATTGCCTGAGAACCTTCGTAGTAATAGAGGTAGCTGCTTTGCATCTGTGTATGGTACCCAGCACCGGTGAAAAATTTATTGTTCTTATCCATGTCATAATTGAATCCTAGACGCGGCTCAAATAAACTCGTGCTGTTGCTGTTGATTGTACTATGGAATGCCGTGGCGCCAGCAGTCATAGTTAAAGCATCTGTCAAGCGATGCTTGTACGATAGAAAAGGTTGGATATTTGCATACGAATCATCGCTGTTCCATGGCAACTCCCAATCATAAACCACGTTGGTGATTCCATTGACTATGCGTGTTGAATCATGGTAACTCCCCATTACATAATCTACGTTAACACCTACTTTTAATGAGCGGCGTGCATCGAACTTTTTCGTGTAGTTGTAATAGGAATGAATTTTGTCCTCAACATAACTATAGTCTAAGATTTTTTCAGTGCGATCTACGCTGTAAACTAGGTTATCCACATCGCTTGAATCGATGCTTCTCCAAACCTTATTGTTAACGGAATTAATCTTAGCTCGAGATGCTGCTACTCCCATTTTTGCATAACTCATTTTGCTGAGACGTTTGCTGTATGTCGCTCCTACAGTAGCCATATGTGTATCAAAATATTGATCGCGATCGACGGAACCGTAGCTTTCAAACTCTCCAGTAAATGGATCTCCATCAGTACCAGAAACGTCAATGGTTAAGTCGGAAGTACCACCAATGCCCCAAAAACTTAATTTAGAACCGTCCTTTTGCGGAAAAGAGAAACGAAAGGCGCCATCGGCGTACAAGGGTACGGCTGTCGTCCCAAGCGGTATACCTAAAGCATCAGCCATTCCCAACGTGCTGTAACGGCCTAATAAGAGATAGGAAGGAGCATTAGGCTTGTCCTCACCTATTCTACCTTCCGCCATTAGTTCCACCCCTAGTAAACCAAACTGAAAGGACCCTTCGAATGGCGTTGCGTTGTTTCCATCGCGCATCTCAAGGTCAAAAACACCGGAAATCGCATTTCCATATTCACCTGGCCAAGCCCCAGTATAGAAATCACCGCTCTGAATGTATTTATTGTTCAATATCGTTACTGGACCGCCACCTGTTCCTGGAATGGCAAAGTGGTTAGGATTGGGAATATTAATTCCTTCAAATCGGTATAAGATCCCCGCAGGCGTATTACCGCGAACGACAATATCATTCCTAGAGTCATCAGAGCCTTGTACTCCAGCAAAATTCGTAGCCATCCTTGCGGGTTCACCTCTGGACCCTGCATATAAATTAGTCTCTTCAACAGAAAACTTACGGGCAGAAACCAATGCCATTTCATTTTTTACCTCACCTCTAGGTGCAGCAACAACTTGCACTTCATCAAGCTTAACAGTGCTCTCGGTTAGATCTACACGTATAACGGCTTGCTTTGCAGAATTCAGCTCTACTATGGAACTCTTGGGCTCATAACCAAACAATTGGACCGCAACAACTTTGCGCCCAATCTCAACTTCGAGAGAAAATTGACCATACTCATCGGTGAAGGCCTGACCTGCATCACAAACGACCATGGCATCTGACAATGGAAATTTAGATTCAGAATCTACCACGGTACCACGTATGGTCTGGGTTAAGGTTTGTGCCGATAGCATAGCACTAAACAACAGAAGGAAACTTAGTATAATTCGTCTCATTATAAATGGTTTTGTTAAATACAATTTATGACAACTTTATTAAGCACAGTATTAATTCAATATCAACTTTGAATCAAAACGCCGTCGAACATGGGGAAACACAGTAATCTACAAATGAAATATCTCACTTTAGAGATTTGCTTTGCGTAAGTTACGCGGCCAACACACTCGAAGATTAAAACTGAAATTCTAAAAAAAGTCCAAAAAACGCTTTTTACCCTTACCGTAATACTGCCAAACCACCGATCTAGGGTAGGTTCCCTTTAAATCACGGAAACGTTTAAAAGGGTATTTAGCCGTTCTTGCTCTTGCGCGTTGTACAGCCGTGAATTTACTATAGAAATCAAAGTGAGCTCTGATGATGGCGAAGGTATGCTTGGGTTTACCAGCAAATAAGAATTGAATACCTGCGAGACCATCAAGAATTAATCGAACGAAAATAACCCGTAATGCTGCAAAATGGGGTAAATTTTTCAT
>JAQWJX010000067.1:0-7275 GCA_029248145.1 Schleiferiaceae bacterium
GTTGGTAGGATATTTGCTATTTTACCATTGTAACTAATACTAATAGAAACTTATGAATACATCTTTTCCCAAATGGTTGATTCCTGCCTTTGCAGCCTTCCTATTTGTCCTCGTGTTTTCTTCACGATTGTTTGTTAAAATAGAATCCGGTGAAGCGGGCGTTCAATACGATCTCGTAGCAGGTCTCAAAGTGGACCGCGTATATGATCAAGGTTTGAAAATCATCGCACCATGGAACCGTATGTTTATCTACAGCACACGTATTCAGGAAGACCGCTCCGTTATGGAGGTACTTAGTGCGAACGGTTTGACCATTCGTGCGGAACTTTCTTACCGTTACCGTCCGTTCCAAGACAAAATTGGCTACTTGCATAACGAAGTAGGTGAGAATTACCACGAGCGCATTATCATTCCTGAAATTCGTTCTGCGACACGCGAAATCATAGGTAAATATTTACCAGAGGAATTGTACAGTTCTAAGCGCGATAGTATTCAGACCGAGATATTCGTTCTTGCTGCCGAACGCATTAAGGCGAAATATATTGAGTTGGATGCGGTACTGATTCGTGATGTAGGGTTACCGGATAAATTGAAGCAAGCCATCGAGCGTAAGCTGGAGCAAGAGCAGGTTTCTTTAGAATATGAATTCCGTTTGACACAAGCTCAAAAAGAAGCAGAGCGTCAGCGTATTGAAGCCGAAGGTAAAGCAGTAGCGAACCGTTTGTTGAGCCAGTCACTCACGGATAAAATTCTTCGCGACAAAGGGATTGACGCTACTCTAAAGTTGTCAGAGAGTCCTAACAGCAAAGTGATTGTAGTGGGCGGAAGCGATGGATTACCATTGATTTTAGGAAACAACTAGTCGGTACAACTGATTAAAACTGAGATAAAAAGGCGGCCACTTGGCCGCCTTTTTTTATATTCGATAGCCCGCTTTCTTAATACTCATTAATCATACGAACGAACTGCACAAAGGATGGATTTACATGTAGCACTTTCTCCCGGAGATTTAATGTACTGGTTTGGCTGGGCTACAGCATTATTTGTCATCCTATTCCCCCTTTGGCTCGGGAGTCAGTTAGGTCTTGTAGCCCGAAGGAAATTTGAACGCGGTTGGGCGCTTGTATTAGTAGGTGCATATCTAGCTATGACGGGACTTACCATTGCTAGAGGAGAGTTCAGTTGGGGCGGTTCCTTGCTCTTTCACATGTGTGGCTTTTCGCGACTCCTACTTATTGGTTATTTTTTCACCGGTAAACGCTGGATGGGAGAACTGGTGACCTTTACCGGAATTGCTGGTGGATTGCAAAGTTTACTCACTCCCGAATTTACTCATGGGATAAATTTTGTGTATGCCTTTGACTACTATGTAAATCACGCTTCAATCATAGGAGTAGGGTTTTACATCATTATAGTGCAGCACCACCGCCTCAAGAAAGGTGCGTGGCTTCGTAGTTTTGGCCGTATACAACTCTTGGCGCTTATTGCCCTAGGTGTAAATCTGCTGACAGGTGGAAATTACATGTACCTTATGGAACCCCCAATCGCAGATAACCCACTCATCATAACCGGTGAAAACTTTGCCTACCTCCATGTGGTGTTCTTCGAGGTATTCGCAGCACTTAATTTTTGGCTGATCCAATTGCTCTTGCGTCGCATTCACGTCAAAAACAGCCTCGGTTACCGCGCCGTTTAGTGCGTTAACACATCTCCAACATTTTAGGCCATAGAAGTGTCTTATCTTCGCGTTTTTAAGTGAGAAAATAACGTCACTTTAAACCTTTTCACCCCGTAACGCGTCTATAAGACATGAAGAACCTAAACACAACCCTGCAACTTATCCTCGCGGTGTTCTTGACCGGAACGCTGCACGCCCAGCAACCGGGCGGTCAAAGAGGAGGAGATTTTGACCCTTCTAAGCTCCCTAAAATCGGCGTTTTAACTGGAAAATTAGTTGATGCCGAAACGGAGCAGCCGCTTGCTTTTGCCGCTGTAAAAATCACCCATAAAATGAGCGAAACGCTTGTAACTGGTGGGATGACAAACGAGCGAGGACTATTTAAAATCGAGGGTATTACCCTAGGCCCAAACACCGTTGAATTTGCCCATGTCGGTTATAAAACGAAGACGCAAGAAGTCCGGTTTGGCCGCGAAGGCGTACAGCAAAATTTGGGGGAAATAAGCCTTCAGTCGTCGGGAGTAGAACTTGATGAAGTGGTCGTTGAAGCTGATGGTCAGTTTATGACCAATGAAATAGATCGTAGAGTCTATGATCCATCGAAGCTAATTTTAAGTAAAACAGGATCTGCAACAGATATCCTTGAAAACATTCCCTCGGTGGAATTAGACCTGGATGGAAATATTACCCTTCGTGGCTCTAGTGCTGTGCGCATCATGATCGATGGGCGTCCTTCGCGTTTCACTGGTGAGGATCTTGCTGCGTTGCTCCAAAGTTTACCCGGGAATAGCGTCGAGAAGATTGAAGTTATGACCAATCCTAGCGCGAAATACGACCCGGATGGAACTGCGGGAATGATCAATATTGTGCTCAAGAAATCAGCCTTGCAAGGTTTAAATGGTTCAGTCAACGCGTCGTACTCTGGCGCGGATCGTGTACGTGGCGGATTGAATTTAAACTATAAAGTGGATCAGGTTAATTTCTTCTTTAATGCTGGACACAGCTCAGGGTTTACCCCGCGCAGTTCTTGGGCCGATCGTGATAACTACCTCAGTGACGGGACGTACAGTTTTGAGCAGGAAACAGATGGGCTTGGTGGGCGCAATGGCAACAATATTAAAACCGGAATCGACTGGACCCCGAATGATAAACATACCCTAACTCTCCAAGGTACCGTCAATCAAGGTCTGCGTCCACGTTCAGAGGATAAGGTAACGGATTGGACTACACCAGCGAGTATCTACACCATCGTTCAATCGAATGCGCAAAACGGTATTCGCTGGAATAATAGTGCGGACCTTATCTATGACTATAAGCCGAAGAAAGGAGAGGAACTGAACGTGCGGTTCAGCTATACCGACGGAAACCGTCTCGACACGATGAGCTTTGAGCAGGACACGCTTACTACAAATGATGTAAAAACGCCATCGCTGCGTTATGCAACTGAAAGTTTTGGAGATCAATGGGAATTCAATGCTCTAGTGGATTACGTGAAGAAGTGGAACGACGATAAAAAATTAGAGGCCGGCGTAAAAATGATTGTTCGTGATGATTTAGACGGATTTAATAGAACAAATACCGATATCAACACAGGAATAAGCGCTCAAGACCCACTTTCCATAAATGAATTCCTATACTCTGAAGACATCTTTGCCGCCTACGCTAACTATGCCTTTAAGAAGGGTCCATGGGGCTTCCAGCTGGGCTTACGAGCTGAACAAGCGAACATAGAAGCCACGCAAATCACGCAGGATTCGACCTTTGTCAATGACTACTTCCAGGTATATCCAAGCGCTTTCATGACGTACGAAATCGCACGCGGTCGTGAACTAAATTTCAGCTACAGCCGACGCGTACAGCGTCCCGGTGGTCGTCAATTGAACCCGTTTATCGATTACAGTGATCCGTTTAACCTACGTCAAGGAAACCCTTACCTCCTTCCTGAGTTCACCGGTTCCTATGAAGTTGGGTATACCCATATTTTAAAGAAAGGAAAAACGTTTAATGTGAACGTATATTTCCGTGATAAGAGCAATCTTATTACTTGGTTCAGTCAGGTCGATACTACCGGAATCAATACGACGACGTTTAAAAACTTGAACAACGGAGAGGATGTAGGAATGGACTTTAGCATGCGCGGTCGTCTTGGCAGTAAGGGCGCTTTCGCGAGCATCGGAGGAAACTATTTTTACAGCCAGGTCAGTGGTGATGTCGACGGTCGTGGTTGGATAAACAAAGGTTACGGTTTTGGTTTAAATACAATGGTAAGTACACCACTTTGGAAAGGCGCGAGTCTTCAAATCATGGGTAATTATCGTAGTAAACGAGTCATGGCGCAAGGCATAGGTCGACCATTCTATTTCATGGGTGGTGGTTTCAAGCAAGGTTTCCTAAATGACCGATTAAATCTATCCATCAATTGTAGAGATCTCTTCAATACCATGGGTTGGAATTATGAATCTAGGGGACCAAATTTCTATCAAGAAGGTCAATACCGTTGGAGCAACCGCATAGTTGAGGCGGGCCTTACCTACAACTTTGGTGAAGTGCAACGCCGTCGTCGTCAGATGGATCGCGGAAGTCGTGGAGGCATGGATATGGACATGTTCTAAGCCAATTTTAGCACTGGATACTTACTTTTAAGCCCTGGAGTCATTCCGGGGCTTTTTTTATATTAGAGCATGAAACATTTGATCCGCTTCGCTCTAGTTGCCCTTTTTATCGCGCCGTTTTCTCTCAGCGCAGAACGGTCCATTATGGATCCTGTAGTTTACGACTTGCGAGGTGCTTTAGCTGCCGGTTTTGAAGTGGCTGCTGTGGTAACTGATGCAGGTGAACTTTCAGAATTCACCTTTGATACAGCTAACAGTTACCTCACATTACTCAAGCCAGCGACCTTTTATTACGCCTTATGTGTGGATACGGCGGGCCAATTAGCTTACCTCTATATGGGCCCCAAAGAAGTCGGAGGCTCTAGCGATCCTTATATTCAGGAGCTTACGCCTTTACCTTCTGCAGCTGCTCAAGGGTTGAAGACTGTAGGAAAAGGGTACCTCATATCTTTAGGTTCCGGAGTGGTTGTTTTTGCTGCTTTTGCTGCAGGAGACGATGGCGATGGATTTGCAACATTGCTTGGGTTCGCGTTAGGACTGTTAGTGGCCTCTGTGGGCATCGTAGTCTCTGTGGCAGCGGGGCTATTTAAAGGCGCAAAAGTGGCCGTTCAGAATAAATCAGAAATACAGCAACGCGAAGCGCGGCGCAATACTTTTTCACGAAGCAGCACTACACAATTTGTGGTCGAACCAGTTGACGAACTGCTGGTTCCAGCAGAGTTTACAACGGCACTGAAACGCGCAGTGGGTCGTTAGAAATTCTCGTCGAAATCGTCGCCTTCTCCACTATCAAAGTCGAAGGTAGTCGGTAGACAATCGACATCTGTATCGAGTGCGCCTTTAGGTCGCTCGAACGGACTCTTACTGATGCCTAGGTCAGGATTTGCGTAATTCTTTTTCATGTAAACGGCCCAGATCGGAAGTGCCGCTGTAGCGCCTTGTCCGTAATACGTACCTAACCCGCCGCCCATATGCGCAGCGCGATCTTCACAACCGGTCCATACACCTGTGATTAGGTTAGGTACAGCGCCCATAAACCATCCATCAGAATTGTTTTGTGTGGTACCTGTTTTACCGGCAATTTCATTTGTGAATTTATACGGATAACCGGTCACGGCTTTATTGCGGTAGAAGTTCTTCCCTAAATCATGGCGCAATCGGATTCCGGTCCCGTCTTCCGTCACACCCATCAAAAGCTTAAGGATAACATAAGCATCCCGGTCACTCATGACTTGACGCGTTTCAGGCGTAAATTCCTCTAAGACTACACCATTCTTATCCTCAATTCGTGTCACCATGATGGGTTGGACATAGCGCCCTTTGTTGGCAAAAGTGGTGTAACTGCCTACCATTTCATAAACGCTGAGGTCGACTGTACCGAGGGCAATAGAAGGAACCTCCGGAATATCACCGGTTATGCCCATTCGACGTGCGAGATTAATCACAGGACGCGGCCCCACCTGCTTCATAAGAAATGTGGTGACGGTATTCATCGAATTTGCTAGAGCGTGTTTTAGGCTCTTAGTTCCGCCGTACTTGTCGTCAGAATTGGACGGGCACCAATCTTCGATGAGTCCAAACTCGCCTTTTTCGATACAGATTTTTGCATTGGGTACCTCCATGCAAGGACTGTAGTTTTTCTCCAAAATGGCCGATGCGTAAACAAACGGTTTAAAGGTAGAACCCACCTGGCGTTTCCCTTGCTTTACGTGGTCGTATTTAAAGTACTGGTAGTCGTTACCGCCTACCCACGCCTTTACATGACCGGACTGTGGTTCAACACTCATCATGCCCACCTGATAAAGCCCTTTGTAATAAATGATGCTGTCGCGCGGAGAGAGCACGGTGTCTTTATCGCCTTGCCAAGTGAACACCGTCATAGGAATGGCCGTGGTAAAAGCTTTCTGAATGCTGTCCTGACTTGCACCACGGCGTTTCATGCCCCGGTAACGCTGGGTGTTTTTCATTGCACGGTCCACGATGCGCTTTACATTTCCGGCGGGATCCTTATCGAAATAGAAGGGACCGTATTTTCGGTCTTCTTTGATGATATCAAAGATGCGTTGAAAATTACCTAAATGCTCTTGCACTGCTTCTTCCGCATTCTGTTGCATCTCCGCATTGATGGTAGTGTAAATTTTTAAACCGCCACTATAAAGGTCCAATTCGCGGCCGGTCCTTTTCTCGTAATCTTTGATCCACTCCTTCATGTAGCCACGTAAATATTCGCGGAAATACGGCGCTAGACCTGCGGTATGACTCTGCGGTCGGAATTCCAGCTGAAGGGGGATTTGTTGCAGGCTGTCTTTTTCTGCTACCGTAAGCATACCGTTTTTAACCATCTGCACGAATACTTGGTCGCGGCGTTGTTTGGTGCGTTCCGGGTAGCGTTTAGGATTGTAGAGGGAGGGGTTTTTAGCCATGGCGACGAACACCGCGGCCTCTTCTATGGTGAGGTCGATGGGCTTCTTATTAAAGTAGACGCGGGCGGCTGAATTGATGCCCACGGCTTGGTATAGAAAGTCCAATTGGTTCAAATACAAGGCAATGATTTCATCTTTCGTGTAGAGCCTTTCCAGCTGCACCGCAATGATCCATTCGCCCAATTTCTGCCCTATGCGCTCCACCAAATTACGCGCCGGTTCGTTGTACTGCATCTTCGCCAATTGCTGCGTGAGCGTAGAGCCACCACCTTTAGATCCCAAATACGCTACAGCACGCGCCAGTGCCTTTGCATCCACCCCGCTGTGGGAATAGAAGCGTTCATCTTCTGTTGCCACGAGCGCTTTACCTAGCCACGGAGAGAGTTCATCAAACGTAGCTGCCGTTCTGTTCTCGCGAAAAAATGTACCCAGGGTTTCGCCATCTTCGGTAATGATTTCAGTGGCCAATTTTGTATCCGGATTCGCAATCTGTGCGATGTTAGGCAATTCCCCAAACACGCCCATGCTCGTTAGACTGAGCAATAAAGTCAAGCCCCACACT
>JAQWJX010000070.1:0-4931 GCA_029248145.1 Schleiferiaceae bacterium
CATCTTTATGCCGACCGTTATTTCCCTGAAGAAAGCAAAGCCCAGGTGGAAGCGATGGTAGAAGACCTCCGCTCAGCATTCCGCGACCGTATCAATGGTCTGATATGGATGAGTGATACTACGAAAGAGAAAGCATTGGCAAAACTGGATGCCTTTACCTACAAAATTGGTTACCCGGATAAATGGGAGGACCTATCTGATCTCGACCTTTCTCGGGTAAGCTACTTTAAAAACAGAAAGGCCCTTTCTAGGTACTTTACCAATGAAAATTTATCTAAGCTGAATGAGCCTGTAGATAAGGAAGAATGGGGGATGGGGGCACATATTGTAAACGCCTACTACAACCCGCTGAACAACGAGGTGGTATTCCCTGCAGGAATCTTGCAACCGCCATTTTTTAATCCTGAGGCAGATGATGCCATCAACTATGGAGCTATTGGCGGAGTTATCGGACATGAGTTTTCCCATGGATTTGACGATCAGGGTGCGAACTATGGTGCCGATGGAAATTTAGAAAACTGGTGGACTGCGGGTGATAAAAAGCGCTTTGATGAACTGACTACAAAATTGGCTGATCAATACGATGCCTATGAGGTATTGCCAGGTGTAAACGTGAACGGTCGACTAACTTTAGGTGAAAACATTGCCGATTTAGGTGGTTTGACTTTAGCGTATCACGCCTACTTAAAGCATCGCGGTGACGAAGAAGTGGCGCCTATTGATGGATTTACGGACAAGCAGCGTATCTTTTTGGGATGGGCTCAAGTGTGGCAAATGCACGGACGTGAGGAATATTTAAAGAATCAGGTCGTTACAGACCCACATAGTCCAGGTAAGTTCCGTGTCAATGGGCCTATGAGTAATATGCCAGAGTTTGTCGAAGCCTTTGGAGGTGTTTGTGCAAATGGAGGTTTAGCGAAGGCAAAAGAGGATCAAATCATTATTTGGTAAACTGTGATATTAGTTCCGCTGCATTCATTTTAGCAGCAGTACTTTTGACATCAAATACAATATATTATGACTATCAACGAAGCAATCAATCACTCGGAAGCAACGCTTATAGATGTTCGAACTCCTGAGGAAGTAGCCATGGAAGCAGTTCCAGGTGCTGTAAACATTCCTTTGGACGAAGTACCGGCCCGTTGGGAAGAATTTAAGTCAATGAGTCGTCCTTTGGTTTTGTTTTGTCGTTCTGGGGGCCGTTCAGGTCAAGCACTCATGTTCTTGGCTTCTAAGGGTATAGAAGATGGAATGAACGGTGGAGGCGCTTCTGATGTTATGATCCATAAAATGTAATGAACATGAGCGCAAAAACGATACCTACGGTTTTAATTGTCCTTCTTCTTTGGGGAGGTGCAGTAAGCTGTCAGTCGAAGCCAGAGGCTTCTACTGAGATTGCACAGTCGGAAGGTGTCGTGAACGCTGATGTGAATGTAGCTGCTTTTGCAGCGCTCATCGATACGTCGGAGACAGGCCTGCTGCTTGATGTTCGCACAGATAGGGAGTTTGCAATGGGCCACATTCGTGGTGCAACACAAATCGATTTTTATCGTGATGATTTCCAGGAAGAGTTGGCTAAATTGGACCCTAATGTACCGGTATACGTGTATTGTAGGAGTGGGAATCGTTCTGGACAAGCCGCAAAGATGATGAAGTCTATGCGCTTTAAAACGGTATACAATCTCGAAGGAGGGATCGGTGCCTGGGCGCGTGAACAACCGATCGAGAAATAACCAGATATTCTTAGCCCATGGCAAGCTTTAAAGAAATCGTAGGCAGTTCAAAGCCTACTTTAATAGACTTTTTTGCAGAATGGTGCGGTCCGTGTAAAATGATGGCGCCCATACTAAAAGAACTCGCTGATGAGATGGGCGATTCAGTCACCATTTTGAAGGTTGATGTAGATAAAAACCAGCAATTGGCTGAGGCTTTACGCATACAAGGTGTACCTACGCTAACCCTTTTTCAGTCTGGAGAGATGATTTGGAGACAAAGCGGTGTATTACCTGCATACCAATTGGCTCAGATCATTAGTGATAAAGCATCCATAGAAGCCTAGTGCGCTTTCTTGGCAAAATACTTTCAGCGATTGTGGCAGCTTTTTTGCTCACCTCTTGTGGGTTGAGTTTAGCTTTGCACGAAGAAATCTCTGCTGCTCCCGATTACACTTCTCTGGAGGCTTGGGCCAGTCATCCAGAATTCGTGGATTATACGGACAGTTCATTAGGATTCCAGCAGGCAAATCAGTTCGATGTTCCCGTATTTTTTGTCTACCCCACAGTTCACTTTCCTGAAAAAGAGGGTAGTTGGAGTGCGGATATTTCAGACCCTGAATACCATGCAGCAGTAATCACACCCATTAAATACCAGGCACCGGCTTTTAATGTTGCAGGGCCTGTTTTTACCCCGTATTACCGTCAAGCGGCCTATCAAGTTTATAAAGTCGCCCCAAATCCTACGACGGCACGTGCCTACCGCATTGCCTATGAAGATGTTAAAGCTGCATTTGACCAGTTTTTAGTGGAAATTGGACCCGGCTCACCATTTATATTAGCTGGGCACAGTCAGGGTACAGATCATCTTGAACATTTGATCAATAGTCACTTAACTCCGGCACAGTTGGACCGATTAGTTGTAGCGTATCTAATAGGTATGCCAATTGACCAGTGTAAAATTGCTATACCTATTTGCGAAACGGAAACACAGGCGGGTTGTTTTTGTTCATGGCGTACCTACGCCGAAGGTGCAGAAATTACGAATAGATTGGAAGAAGATTGCATCGGCGTAACCAATCCCATCACTTGGAACACGAGCAAAGAGCCGGCAGATGCGAGTCAGAATTTAGGTGCGTTAGTGCGCTACGATGAGTCACTCATTCAAAGCATCACAGATGCTCGAATAGATCATGGAGTAGTCTTTGCGAAACGCCCTAATTTTCCAGGAAGCTGGATGATTAGAACGAAGAATTACCACAGGGGTGACATCAACCTCTATTTCGCCTCTATTCAGGAGAATGTTCGCCGTCGACTTTTGTTGTATCTCCGAGAACATCCTGAGGCAGTTCAATAGGGTACCAGGGCACACGTGTTTTAACCACAAATGCATCGGGATAAGTGGCTTTCCATTCTATCAAAGCCCGCTGGGCGATGCCTATATCTGGAAACGAACCTACTTGAATTTTAAAATTGGGCGCGAGATAAACGAGGCGTACTGCATCGTACTTCCCACTAGCGATAATGTCACCTTTTAATACGTTCGCACCGGATCTATTTCCGCTAAACAGTTGAATGGTGTAACCTTCAAAAAATTCACCTTGTTGGTTGGAAACATAATGCGCATAAGCACTGTCCAAATCACGAGTGACATTGAGTGTGTCTCTGGACCTTAATTCCACCACCGACGCACTCGAAATGAGTGGCATTGCATTGATTGCCAATAAGATAATTAAAAGCTTCCGAAGCATGGTAGTAGAGCGTATATTTTTCAAAAGTACAAGTGTATCTATCCTAAAAGTAAAAAAGTGTTTGAACAACCTCTAATTTAGAACGAGTTTAAATTGGAATTTCCCGTGAATTACACCCTTTTTGTGGCCTTTGAACATTATTTTTGCGCGATACTGAAAAGCTATATATAGGCCTCATATGTACACTACCTCAAAATTCAGAAAATTAAGTGCCTTGTTTGCGGTGTTTATTTTCTTATTCTCTGCCTCAACCCTGCATGCCTTCGAGGGTGATGCCAAGAACGGGAAGAAGCTGTTCAAATCTAATTGTGCCAGCTGTCATAAGCTCGACAAGAAACTCGTAGGACCAGCCTTAACTGGAGTCACGGACAAGTATTCTGAAGAGTGGTTGACAAAATGGATTCGGAATAATGCAGAATTACGTGCTTCAGGAGACGAAGACGCGATTGCCATTTTCGAAGAGTACAACGGCTCAGTCATGAGTGCGTTCCCGATGTTGAGTGATCAAGATATTTTTGACATTTTACAGTATACCATCGAAGGCGATGTTAAACCTGTGCCAACCGGCGGCGATGTTGCTGGTGGAACCACGGTTGTTGTGGAATCGAAAGATTACAGCAAACAGATCACTATAGGTTTAGGATTGCTTTTATTCGTGATGGTCATGCTGCTGACGCGCATGAAGAACACCCTTCGTCTTGTACAAGGTGAAGATCCAGTATCTATTCTCGATGAGGCGGGATGGTTCTGGGGCCGCTTGATCAACAACAAAGGTTTTGTTACTGTTGCAACTATCGTAATTACCGTATTGTTCCTGAACCAAGCGTATTGGTGGATGAGCGGTATAGGAGTGGAGCAGAACTATCAACCAGAGCAGCCAATTGCATTTTCACATGCACTCCACGCTGGTGAAAACGAAATAGACTGTAATTACTGTCACAGTTCGGCGCGTCACTCGAAGCACTCAGGTATTCCCTCTGCGAACGTTTGTATGAACTGTCACATGTATGTGGATGGCTCCGAAATCACGGACGTCACTGGGAATTTGAAATACGACGGTGAAGGTTCGCCAGAAATAGCTAAAATCTACGCTGCGATCGGCTGGGATAGCGAGAACCGCGAATACATCGAAGATTACGAAGAACAACCTATAAAATGGGTGCGTATCCACAACCTGCCAGACCTTGTTTACTTTAACCACAGCCAGCACGTAAATGTAGGCCAGTTAGAGTGTCAGGAATGTCACGGCCCGGTGGAGGCTATGGAAGAAATGTACCAATACTCTGAATTAACAATGGGTTGGTGTATCAACTGTCACCGCGAGACAGAAGTTCAGTTTGAGAAGAACGGTTACTACCAAGACTTCCACGAAGAATTAACAGAAAAGTACCACGGGGAAAAAATCACTGCAGCGAAAATCGGTGGTTTAGAGTGTGGTAAGTGTCACTACTAATAGAAGCACAGCAAT
>JAQWJX010000080.1:0-2484 GCA_029248145.1 Schleiferiaceae bacterium
GACCATAGGACCGGCCATTGAAAAAGGCTTCTATTACGATGTTGACTTTGGTGAGGAAACTATAGGTGAAAAGGATTTCGAGAAAATTGAGAAGCAAATGCTGGAATTTGCCCGTGCAAAATCGGAATTTAAACTCCGTGCGGTAACAAAGGCAGAAGCGCTGGAAGCGTACAAGCATAATCCTTACAAAACAGAACTGATATCGAATTTAGAAGACGGTACAATCACCTTTTGTGATCACGCCGACTTCACGGATTTATGTCGCGGTGGGCACATTCCACATACCGGGTATATTAAGGCCGTAAAAATCATGAACGTCGCCGGTGCTTACTGGCGTGGCGATGAGAATAATCCTCAGTTAACCCGCGTATATGGCGTTTCTTTCCAAAAACAGGGCGAGCTCAAAGAATACCTAGAACTGCTTGAAGAAGCCAAAAAGCGCGACCATAGAAAACTTGGAAAAGAACTCGAATTGTTCACCTTTAGTCAACGTGTTGGCGCAGGACTTCCATTATGGCTTCCAAAGGGCGCCGCATTACGCGAACGCTTAGAGAATTTCTTGAAAAAAGCACAGAAAAAGGCAGGATACCACGGTGTGATTACGCCACATATTGGAAATAAAGAGCTTTACGTTTGCTCCGGGCATTATGCTAAATACGGTGCAGACAGTTTTCAGCCGATCAATACACCAGAAGAAGGCGAAGAATATCTCTTGAAACCAATGAACTGTCCGCACCACTGTGAATTGTATAAGGCCACCCCGAAATCATACAAGGATTTGCCTGTGCGCTATGCCGAATTTGGCACAGTGTACCGTTACGAACAAAGCGGTGAACTTCACGGTTTAACGCGCGTTCGTGGGTTTACGCAAGATGATGCGCACATTTTCTGTATGCCGGACCAATTAAAAAGCGAATTCAAAAGTGTCATCGACCTCGTATTGTACATCTTCAAAACGCTTGATTTCAAAGACTACACGGCACAAATCAGCTTGAGAGACCCCAAAAAACCCGAGAAATATATTGGCTCAGATGAAAATTGGGAGAAGGCAGAGTCAGCGATTATTGAAGCGGCTGGCGAAAAGGGACTGAACACTATCGTAGAGTACGGAGAAGCAGCTTTCTATGGTCCTAAGTTAGATTTCATGGTGAAAGACGCATTAGGACGCAGCTGGCAATTAGGTACCATTCAGGTAGATTATAACCTCCCTGAACGTTTCGAATTGGAATACAAAGGCAGTGATAACGAGAGCCACCGTCCTGTTATGATTCACCGCGCGCCCTTTGGTTCCATGGAACGTTTCGTTGCAGTACTGCTCGAACACTGCGGCGGTAACTTCCCATTGTGGCTCACCCCTGAACAAGTAAAGATTCTTCCCGTTAGCGAGAAGTACAATGAGTACGCGAAAGAAATAGCACAATTCCTAGAAATTTCCGATATTCGCGCCCTCGTAGACGACCGTAACGAAAAGATTGGCAGGAAGATACGTGATGCAGAAGTCACTAAAATTCCCTACATGTTGATCGTTGGAGAGAAAGAAGCGACCAGTGGAGAGCTCAGTGTTCGTCGTCACGGCGAAGGAGATTTGGGTACCATGACCAAAGAAGCATTTGTAACAAGTATCGAGAATGAAATCTCGGAACTTATTGATTAATAGAAGTTTAACTAAAAACAAAAGACCCTGAGAAAAGGCAAAAGAAAGCAGCCAAAAGAGAAACTGGCTGCAACCCACCGCATCAACGACAGAATTAGAGTACCTAAAATTCGACTCGTTGGAGAAAATGTAGAACCTGGAGTTTATGAAACTCGCCAAGCGTTGCGCATGGCAGATGATATGGATTTAGATTTGGTCGAAATTTCGCCAAAAGCAGATCCACCTGTATGTAAAATCATTGACTACAGTAAGTTCATGTACGATCAACGCAAGAAACAAAAGGAACTTGCGTCGAAGGCCGTTAAGGTGGTTATTAAGGAAATACGATTTGGCCCAAATACCTCAGATCACGATTACGACTTTAAGAAAAAGCATGCTATCGAGTTTTTGAAAGCAGGCAACAAGGTAAAAGCCTTCGTTTTCTTCCGCGGTCGCTCTATCGTTTTCAAGGACAAAGGTGAAATCTTATTGCTGCGCTTGGCTCAGGATCTTGAAGAATATGGAAAGGTAGAACACATGCCTTCTATGGACGGTAAGAAGATGAACATCACGCTTGCCCCTAAAAAATAAGTCACTCCAATCAAAATAAAGTTAGATCATGCCAAAGATGAAAACCAAATCCAGTGCAAAGAAGCGTTTCAAGCTGACAGGTTCTGGTAAGATTAAAAGAAAACACGCTTTCAAGTCGCACATTTTGACGAAGAAAGCAACCGATCAGAAACGTCGTTTGACTAAATCTGGTCTTGTAGCTGATGCTGATGTTGCAAACATCAAGAAGCAGCTTGGAATGAAATAATTCCTTTGAGTTAATTAATAACCCTGTGCTGGGT
>JAQWJX010000126.1:0-3223 GCA_029248145.1 Schleiferiaceae bacterium
GGCAGCACTTGGCGGTGCATTTTCTGGCTGATTGGTCGATTGACGCCAGTCACGTATTTTTCTTCAAATGCAATGCGTTTAATATTCGTTTGTGGAACGAGTAAATGATTCAGCGTCAGCGACAGTGCGCAGATGATTGAAGCACCGATAAAATAGGGACGGAGCAGGCGACGAAAGCTGGTCCCTGAGGTTAAGATGGCTACAATTTCAGAATTGGACGCCATTCTAGAGGTGAACCAAATGGTTGAAATGAATAAAATCAGTGCGCTGAAAAGGTTGCCGTAAAAAGCGATGAAGTTGATGTAGTAATCAAAAATAATTTCGTTCATCGATGCGCCGTTTTGGAAATCGTCCAATTTCTCACTGATGTCAAAAACCACTGCTATGGAAAGAATCAATACCATCGTAAGGAAGAAACTCCCGATGAATTTTAGCAATATGTATCGATCCAATTTATTCATACTACAACCGCTGCTCTAATTTTGGCAGTATTTGGTTTTTCCATGACGCAAAGTCTCCGGCAATAATGTGTTCGCGCGCTTGCTCCACAAGCCAGAGGTAGAAACGAATATTGTGCAAGGAGGCAATTTGTGCTCCCAGGCTTTCTTTGCTGTGGATCAAATGACGTACATAGGCTTTTGTGTACTGACTGTCTACGAAGCTCGTTCCGTTTGGGTCCAGTGGCTCATGTACGTTCTCCCATTTTTTGTTTCGCAGATTTAGGATCCCTTCACTGGTAAAGATCTGACCGTTTCGACCGTTTCGCGTGGGCATTACACAATCAAACATGTCTATTCCTAAACTGATATTTTCCAATATGTTTGCGGGCGTACCGACACCCATGAGATAACGCGGTTTATCCTTCGGTAGTATGGCGCAGGCCCCCGCTGCATGCTTGTACATTTCTTCCGCAGGTTCCCCCACACTCAGTCCGCCTATAGCATTGCCGTCGGCATTTTTACGGGCTATATATTCCGCACTTTTATTGCGCAAGTCTTCGTAGGTTGAGCCTTGAATGATAGGGAAGAGGGTTTGCTCATATCCGTAAAGTGGATCCGTTTCATGGATCCTATTGAAGCAACGGTCCAGCCACCTGTGGGTCATGTGCATCGATTGCTTTGCATATTCATAGGTACTGGGGTACGGCGGGCATTCGTCAAATGCCATAATGATATCTGCGCCAATTTCACGCTGAATGTCCATCACCCGCTCCGGCGTAAACAAATGTTTAGTGCCATCGATATGGCTCGCAAAAGTAGCACCTTCTTCGGTGATTTTGCGCTGATTGGCTAGGCTGTAAACCTGGTAACCACCGCTATCCGTGAGAATGGGGCGGTCCCATCCGTTGAATTTATGCAACCCGCCTGCCGCTTTTAAAATTTCCGTACCCGGACGTAAAAACAGGTGGTAGGTGTTTCCCAAGATGATTTGAGCCTTAGTATCTTCCCGTAAGTCTTTAGTGTGCACCCCTTTAACTGTACCGGCAGTGCCAACGGGCATAAATATAGGCGTCTGTATGGTACCGTGATCTGTGGTAATGGTTCCGGCACGCGCAGCACTCTTTGGGTCGTTATGTTCTAAAGTAAATTTCATTGTACGCAAAAGTACGGCACCCGCGCTATCTTTGACCCATGCAAACAGTAGAACTCATCTATTCACATTTTCCGGATTTGACAGAGCGCCAGCGGGACCAATTCGCAGCACTCCACGACTTATACACGGAATGGAACGCCAAGATTAACGTCATTTCTCGTAAGGACATGGAGTCTTTCTACGAGAAACATGTCTTACACTCTTTAGGCATTGCAAAAACATATTCCTTCAAGCCCGGTCAAAAGGTGCTTGATGTCGGCACTGGTGGAGGTTTCCCCGGTATACCGCTCGCCATTCTTTTTCCAGAGACGCAATTCCATCTCGTGGACTCCATTGGAAAAAAAATCAAAGTGGTTTTGGCTGTCGCCGAAGCTTTAGGCCTGGAAAATATTCGTGCAGATCACGGACGCGCGGAAGAATTTAAGGGGCCTTATGACTTTGTGGTTTCACGCGCCGTCACTCAGATGCAACGCTTTGTTCCTTGGATCAAAGGAAAAATATCGCAAAAGAACCTCGATCCAGAAAGGATCAATGGTTTACTGTATTTGAAGGGCGGTGACCTTGCAGAGGAGCTCGGCACCATGAAGGCGCGGATCTCCAGCCTTTCGAATTTTTTTACTTCGGAATTTTTCGAAACGAAAAAAGTCGTCTATCTACCGAAAAGCGAAATCAATCAATTTAGAGGATAAAAAAAAGGCGCCCAGCGGGCGCCTTTTTCATGCAATTCAAAATTTTTCGCTTAGCCCAAGAATGGGTAGCGGTAGTCCGTTGGTGGAACCAACGTCTCTTTGATCGTGCGTGCATTTACCCAACGCAATAGGTTCAGGTAAGATCCTGCTTTATCGTTCGTTCCCGATCCACGTGCACCTCCAAAAGGCTGCTGGCCTACAACTGCACCAGTAGGTTTGTCGTTGATGTAGAAATTACCGGCTGCATTCTCTAATGCTTTCGCTGCTTCAATGGCTTTGTAACGATCGCCAGAGAAAATAGAACCCGTTAAGGCATAGTCAGAGGTGCTGTCTACTAATTCCAGCATAGCATCCCAATCGGCATCCGCATAAACATATATGGTCAATACTGGGCCAAAAATCTCTTCCACCATCGTGCGGAACTTAGGGTTAGAAGTTACGACAACAGTGGGCTCAATAAAGTAACCTTTGCTTTTGTCGTATCCGCCACCTGCTATGATTTCTGCGTCGCTTTGTTCTTTCACGTATTCGATATATGAAGCAATTTTGTCAAATGCTTTTTCATCAATAACTGCATTGATAAAGTTGCCCATATCTTCAGGCGTACCCATTTTAAACGTAGCGATATCTGCAACCAATTCCTCTTTTACGGCAGGCCACATACTCTCAGGAATGTAAGCGCGCGATGCAGCAGAACATTTCTGACCTTGGAATTCGAAAGCTCCACGAGCCAGCGCTGTACTTACTTCTTTGCTTTTTGCTGAAGGATGTGCAACAACAAAATCTTTTCCTCCTGTCTCCCCAACAATACGTGGGTAGCTGCGGTACTTTTTGATGTTCGCGCCGATGGTGCCCCAAAGACTCTGGAATACACCGGTTGAGCCCGTAAAATGTATACCGGCAAACTCCTTATGGTTAAATATCACATCACCTGCAACGGG
>JAQWJX010000143.1:0-2924 GCA_029248145.1 Schleiferiaceae bacterium
GGTTCGAACCCGCGACCTCCGGAACCACAATCCGGCGCTCTAACCAGCTGAGCTACAATCACCATGTTTAGGGCCGCAAATATAATCGGAAACCGAGAATATGTGCAACCAATAATTACTTTTTTAAAGGACCACCCACAACGTGACTACGCACAAGACTAATAGAAATGTCAAAGCCTTTGTGGTGCTGGTCATTGGTACGGCATTCTCTGCACTCCAAACCAGCGTTTCATCGTCGTAACTCTCGGCATCTGGACGCAACAGGCTAACACCTACAAGAATTATCGAACAGATCGCAAAGAGCAAAAGCGCATAATGAAGGAAGTTCATGTGCACCATCCAGCCTATAAACCCAGTATATTCACCACCCGCTACTTCTAGAGATAATCGACCTACCCCTAGTATAGCACCTGAAATTAACGCCCATTTCGCTCCCGCAGCATTGATTTTCTTAAAGAAAATACCCAATAAAAATGCTGCAGCTATGGGAGGCGAAATATATGCTTGAATAGACTGAAGCTGCTGGAATAAGCCGCCTTGAATGGCTTGCATTAATGGAATCCATCCGATACCAAGAGCAACTAGAATTACCGTCGAGACGCGACCCGCGCTCACCAATTCCTTATCCGTCGCTTGAGGACGGTACTTTTTGTAGATATCAAACGTAATGAGTGTAGAACAGCTATTGAATACAGAACTTAAAGAGGACATTAAAGCCGCCAACAATCCGGCAACCACTAGGCCACGTAGGCCTGCAGGTAAGACGGTTTTTACCATTAAAGGCAATGCCGCGTCGTATTGTGTTTCACCGTCCACAACGAAGGTGAGTAGTTCTGGATTTTTTTGAGCAATCGCATAAGCAATAACTCCTGGTAGCATGAAAATAAAAATTGGTAATAATTTCATGTATCCCCCAAACAATGCTCCTTTTCGAGCTGTGTCAATATCTTTTGCTGCAAGGACACGCTGGACAATGAATTGGTCCGTACACCAATACCAAACCCCTAAAATGGGTGCGCCGAACATAATACCCGTCCACGGATAGTTGGTATCGCTCGCTGGACGCCATAAACTCCAATGTTCAGGAGTTGTATGAGCAACCAATTCTTCTACACCACCCAATTCTCTCAACCCAAAAACAGTCAACACAATAGACCCACCAACGAGGACAAACATTTGCATTAAATCCGTGTATACTACCGCCTTGAATCCGCCAAAAACGGTGTAAATACCGGTGGCTACGACTATAACAATGGCACCAGTCCAAAAGTTAATACCAAGAAGTGCTGTGAAAACAATGGCTCCTGCGAAAATGGTAACGGATATTTTAGTGAGCACGTAGGCAACGATGCTTACATACGACAAATACGTACGGGCCCAACCGTTGTAGCGTTTTTCAAGAAATTCAGGCATTGTAAAAACGCCGGAGCGGAGATAAAATGGGACAAAAACCCATCCTAATAAAATGAGAATGAGAGCTGCCAGTAATTCAAATTGACCAGCGACCAATTCTCCTGCAGCACCTTGTCCTGCCAAGCCCACAAGGTGTTCAGAACCAATATTAGAGGCGAATAATGACGCTCCTATCACAAACCACCCTAAGTTCCTTCCTCCCAAAAAATAGTCGGCAGCCTCACCGTTTTCGCTCTTTTTAGAGCCGCTATAAAAGGCGATTATGAAAACCAGGACAAAGTAAAGTCCGACAACGACGTAATCCGTTCCGTTCAACATGTTCAGCGTGTTTAGTATTCGATGCGCCAATTTAGTGTACTTTGTACAATTAGCAATTATTAAATCCTCTCGCTACACTTGCTTACCTATGATTTGACTTATAGCGTAACTTCGCACTAGTGAAGACACCGAGAGTTTTACATATTGTCAAGTGGTTCCCGAATGCGGTGGACCCGCAAAACGGCGTGTTCGTTCAAAAGCACATTCACGCAGCGGACCCAAATTCCGCCGTCCTCGGATTCCTGAATCATTCTGAACCGACTGTGCAAAACGCAGGGTACACCCTTTACGGAGGCAAAAACATGAGTACTGCTAAAAAATGGCGTGCTTATTTCATAAAAGTCAATTCCGTAAAGCCCGATATTATTCACTTTCACTGTTATGCGCCTGATATAGCACCTTTACTTTGGTTTGCTAAGCGTGCGGGAATTAAAACTGTACATTCTGAGCATTGGTCTGGTTTTTTACCGCAGCACCCCACCCCACTAAAGGGTTGGCGTAAAGAAATTGCACGTTGGTACATGCATCAGTGTGATATCGTATTGCCCGTTAGCAAGATTCTGGTCGATGGTATAAAGGAGCTTGCGCCGAAAACAAAAACTCAGGTCGTACCAAACATTATTGAAAATCGGAGTTCTCAAGCTGCGGAAAAACGACAGGCCATTAGTATTTGTGTAGTAGCGGATATTGTGTTTTCCATCAAACAGCAGGATAAAATTCTAGCCGTCTTTTCCAATCTACCAACAAAGCAATTTGAACTGCATTTTTATGGCGGCGGACCGGATGAATCAGCATTAGAGAAAATGATAAAAGGCCAGTCCCATGTGTTTCTTCACGGACGTAAGTCGAACGCTGAGATTCTCGAAATCTTACCGCAACACCATGCCTTGTTGCTTTTTAGCGCGTATGAAACATTTGGAATAACGATCTTTGAAGCCCGTCAAGCAGGCTTGTGGGCAATTGCAAAACATAGTTTTGGCGGAGCCCCGTTCTACGATAAGAAATGTATCACAGTTGAATCTGTTGAAGACCTAAAAAATGTCCTGCTTGAATTA
This sequence comes from Schleiferiaceae bacterium, assembly GCA_029248145.1. GTDB lineage: Bacteria > Bacteroidota > Bacteroidia > Flavobacteriales > Schleiferiaceae > UBA10364. The sequence continues at coordinate 2,787 of JAQWJX010000143.1, forward strand.
CCAACTTTGCCACCCGCGGGGTCGAGGGATTTTGAGGAATTATCGTCTAATCGAATTGGGCGAAAATTGTCAACACTCTATTCAAAACTTCTCGTTACTTAAGTGTTCGTCATTTACAGAATTCCCATTATATTTATC
>JAQWJX010000155.1:0-10050 GCA_029248145.1 Schleiferiaceae bacterium
GAAAATCTTCACAATACAAGCGTTCACACATCTTTCCCTACTTTTGATACGTAATACCGCAGGCATACGTTTATACTTGCACCCAACGAAAGATTGCTTACATGACTATCATTGCTGGACCCTGTGTGATTGAAAGCCCTGAGCTGTTGCGAGAAGTCGCAGGGGAATTGGCCCGTATTAAAAGAGAACTCAACGTAGAGATTTATTTCAAAGCGAGCTTTGATAAGGCGAATCGTACAAGCTTGAGTAGCTTCCGCGGTCCCGGGATAGAAAAGGGCATTGCCATGCTTGAAGCTATTCGAGGAGAGTTTGGATTACCCATTACTACTGACTTTCATACGCCAGAACAGATTGCTGGATACGGTCACCGCGTAGATATGGTTCAAATTCCCGCCTTCCTATGCCGTCAGACAGACATGTTGATTGAAGCAGGGAAAACCGGCAAGATTGTAAACATCAAAAAAGCCCAATTCCTGAATGCCGAGAAAATGCAATTCGCTGTAGATAAGGTGAAGTCCACAGGCAATGACCAGATTTGGTTGACGGAGCGAGGCACCTTGTTTGGACCAAGTGAATTAGTCGTAGATTTTAGAAATATTCAGAAACTTGCTGCCTTAACAGATCATGTGGTCATGGACTGTACACACAGTGCGCAAGAGACGCAGAGTAATGAGGGGACCACCGGGGGTAACCGCGCTTATGTGCCATTCTTCGCTAAAACTGCGAAGCTATGGGGGGCGAATGCCTTCTTCATTGAAACCCATCCAAATCCAGATCAAGGATTGTCGGACGGACCCAACATGCTTAAGCTCAGTGATCTTGAAGCTTTGATTAAAGACTTGCTATGATACGATTGATCATTACAGATTGTGACGGTGTGCTCACCGACGGTAAGCTTTATTACGGGGCCGAAGGGGAGGTGCTAAAAGTATTCAATGTGAAAGACGGTACTGCGATTAAAGCACTCATGTCGGAAGGTGTCAAATTTGGTGTGGTTAGCGGCCGTGGCACCGCAGCTTTACTGCGACGTGCGGAAGAATTAGGTCTGGATTTTTGTCAAATGAATATTAGCGATAAGGCCGAAGCTGTGGCTGCTTTACGCGAACAATATGGCGTCGCGGTGCATGAAACCCTGTTCGTAGGAGACGATACCAACGACTGCGTGGTGCGTTCAGAGTGTGGCCATTTATACGCCGTGAATGACGCAGCGCAGGCGCTGCTCGAAATTTGTGATGTTCAGCTCAAAACTAAGGGTGGTGCGGGCGTATTTAAAGAAGTTTTAAAACGCATACATGGAAATTAATGCACTCATCATACGGTCTATTGAGGCCCAAGCAAATTCGCTTTTAGATTTAGCGCATAGGGATTCAAATGACTATCAAAGGGCAGTTGAGCTCATTCTCGGTATGTCCGGAAAATTGGTCTTTACTGGAATGGGTAAGAGTGGAATTATTGCACGAAAGCTTGCTGCAACATTTTCTAGTACAGGAGTACCGTCGTTTTTCGTTCATCCCGGTGAGGCTTACCATGGCGATTTAGGCATGATCGAAGTAAATGATGTACTATTCGCTTTGTCGAACTCAGGAGAGACGCCTGAACTTCTCAACCTTTTGAAATACAGTCGTAGTAAAAAAGTCATAGGGGTAACTCATTCTAATGACAGTTCGCTCGCGAGTTTTGCGACGGTTCATCTGGAATGTAAAGTAGATAAAGAAGTCTGTCCTTTAAATTTAGCACCAACTACGAGTACTACTGCAGCGCTTGTTATGGGTGATGCCATTTGTGCAGCATTGATGGAGTTGAAGAAATTCTCGAAAGACGATTTTGCCCAATTCCATCCGGGTGGGGCATTGGGCCGTAGTCTTTTGACCAAAGCGAAAGATGTGATGCTAACTGACGTACCGCTCGTGGCGCCGGAGGCGAATTTAAACGAAGTATTGTTGCGTATTTCTGAGGGTCGTTTAGGACTTGTAGGAGTAGGCTCTTCAACGAATATTCAAGGCGTTATTACCGATGGAGATATCCGCCGTGCAATGGCTACGACTGAAAATCATCATGCGTTGTTCGCACGTGATATAGGTTCTAAGACTCCAATTTTCATAGATGAAAATATGGGGTTAAGCGAGATGGATCGGCTGTTCCGTGAAAGGAAAATAGTGACGGTATTGGTGGGTTCACCGCAACAATTAAAAGGAGTGGTCCAATTCTACGATATCCATGGCTAAAGCAATCTGTATCATTCCCGCTCGCCTAGAATCTACGAGATTTCCGAATAAAATACTTACGGATATTCAAGGCATGCTCATGTTTGAACGTGTATACCACATTGCGCAACGCTCGGGCGTCTTTTTGAATGTCTTTGTTGCTACACCGAATCCTGAAATTCTTGATTTATGTGAACAGCGTGGAATAGCCGCCATACCCACTTCTTTTGAGCATCCTTGTGGCAGTGCTCGTGTCTTTGAAGCCGCCAAAACGGTTAAAGGTGATTGGGACATTGTGGTGAATCTACAAGCAGATCAACCATTTCTACCGTTATCCTATCTTAAAACAGTAGTAGAGGCGGTAGATACGAATCCCGTCGCGACAGTCGCTTATGAAGAATTAGGGGAGAAGGACGAGCATACGGTAAAGGTCATTCGCAATAAGAAGGGCGAGGGAGTCTATTTTAGTAGGTATCCCATCCCGTATTCAGTTGCTGGGGTGCCAGCGAAAAGTAAGCTCTGCCATTTGGGGCTATATGCCTACAAGAGATCCTTTGCTACTGACTATGAAGGCGATTTTCGTTCAGATTTAGCCATTCAGGAGTCTCTCGAACAACTGGATTTTATACATCACGGATATGCCATTGACGTTGCTATGGTACCGCATGCCGTTCCTGAGGTAAACACCCCGGAAGATTTAATTATTGCACGCAATTCCGGTTTACTCTAACAGGTTATCGTTGCGTTTATCAGAACCTAATGTTATTTACCTTTAGCCAATGGTTTCCCACAAATACAAAACCCTATTTATACATGTCCCAAAAGCTGCGGGCCAAAGTGTAGAAGCTTTTTTTCTTAATCTGCACGGGTTAAAGTGGGAGGAGCGCTTGCCCCTATTATTGGCACCTAATGGCGCGGATAAAATAGGTCCACCACGTTTAGCACATTTACATTCAGTAGATTATGTACGGTATCACTTTGTCTCTCAACAGGACTTTGATCGATATTATAAATTCGGATTTGTACGTAACCCTTGGTCTCGAGCGGTATCCTTTTATAAATTTCATGGTCATCAGCACCTGATGTCTTTTGAAAAATTTGTGATCACTAAACTGCCTCTACTCATTCAAGAGCAGCGCTGGTTTTACGGTCCACAATATGATTTCTTTTACGAAAACGGAGAGAATAAAGCCGATTTCATAGGCAAATTTGAAAGCTTACAAACGGATTTTGCTAAAGTCTGTAAAGCCCTCAATATGCCTGTTCAAAATCTTCCGCATAGAAATAAAAGTGCTCAAAAAGGCGGGATTTCAGGTCTTCGAAAGTTTGGTAGAAGGTTTGTGAAGCAACCCGAATCTCTGCTGCATTTACTATTCAGCCGTGGTGATAAAATCAAATCTAAAAATTACCGCGACTACTATACGCCAGGATTGATCGCTGCCGTTGAGGAGTTGTACAAGGAGGATGTTGCTGCTTTTGACTATTCTTTTGTGGACTAATTCAATCTCTTAGCTGCGCTTTTAACTGTTTTTCGAGCGCTATTTCATCTACACCTTCAAGTGCGAGGAACACTGGATCTTCATCCGTACTGTTGATTTGTAGTATTTTCCCGTAAGGCTTGTCTAAAAGTAGGCGGTAGTGAACCCCTTTAAGCCCTTTGAACTCACCTTTAGCCACATTTCCTGTGGAGTATCCATGGAGTCTTGAGCTGATTTCAGGTAACTCATCCAACAGCTCTAAAGACTCGATTTGTTCAAATGGAATGACAACACCGTAAGGCCCTTCAATTTCTATCGATTTTTCGGTCAAAACAACCGTATTTTCTCTATCGGACCAGAATAACATACCCACCACAAATACCAGCGTGAATAACAACACAGCTAATCCAATCCAAAATTGGTTCCTGGAATTTTTCGACTGTTCTAGCGTGTACTTACGCGTTTGCCAAAAGAAATAGAGGTAGGCCAAGAGCGGGGTTACGCCTAAATGGTAGCCGAGCCAATGCTCATTTAATACATAAAGCAGTAGACCTAGAGCCGTAAATCCCGCACCAAACCATTGGTGAAATCGTTTAAAATCTACGAGGTATTCCTTCAACGGAAACGACTTCTGGTCCTCGCTATTCATGGTATTGTAGCCACTTAAAAGCATGGATGCATTGCCCTCGGTAACTAAATAGCCCAAGCCAAAAAACAATGCTCCAAGTCCCAATACTATAAAAATCATGAGTGTGCTATTCGTTAGAATGGTTCTCTCTTAACGCTTCTCTCGCTTCGCTTCGAGTTCAATAAGTGCGTTGCGTAATCTTGCAGCCTCAATGAAATCTAAACTCTTCGAAGCGGATTCCATAGCCTTTCGGGTCGCACGTATTTCGCTTTCCAGATCTTCGGGCGTGTAGTAATTCATGGCTTTCTCCGCTGACTTTTGCTGGTCTCTACTAACTTCATAGTCCATATTCCTGCTCACGGCACCTGATTTAGCTAAGATTTCAGCTCTGCTTGTTTTTAATGCTTTAGGCTCTAGACCGTTCGCCTTATTAAAAGCGTCTTGCTTCTCTCGCCTGCGTTCCGTCTCCTCCATAGTAGCACGCATACTATCTGTAATTTTATCCGCATATAGTATCGCCCTTCCGCTTACATTACGCGCCGCACGCCCTATGGTCTGGACTAATGAGCGTTCACTGCGCAAAAAACCTTCTTTGTCGGCATCCAAAATAGCAACTAAACTAACTTCAGGGAAATCTAGACCTTCACGAAGGAGGTTAACTCCTATAAGCACATCGAAAACGCCTAAGCGCAAATCTCGCATAATCTCTACGCGCTCCATCGTGTCGACATCACTGTGGATGTATCTACACCGAATATCGTAGCGCGTGAGGTATTTCGTTAGTTCCTCAGCCATTCGCTTCGTTAGTGTAGTAACGAGCGTGCGTTCTTCTAGCTCTGTACGCTTACGAATTTCATCCATTAGATCGTCGACTTGATTTTCTGTTGAACGTACTTCTACAATGGGATCTAAAAGTCCTGTGGGACGAATGACTTGTTCCGCGTATACACCTCCGCTTAAACTAAGCTCGTAATCTGCTGGTGTTGCACTCACGAAGAGGGCTTGTCCACGTAATTTTTCGAATTCTTCAAACTTTAAAGGACGGTTGTCCATCGCAGCGGGCAGACGAAATCCATATTCTACAAGGTTTTCTTTTCTCGAGCGGTCTCCACCATACATGGCTCGAACCTGCGGTAACGTCACATGACTTTCATCCACTACCAATAGGAAATCCTCAGGAAAGTAATCTAACAGACAGAAAGGGCGTACCCCGGGTGCTCGTCCGTCAAGATAACGAGAGTAGTTTTCAATCCCAGAACAATAACCTAGTTCCCTTATCATCTCAAGATCAAAGTTCGTGCGTTCTTCCAGACGTTTTGCCTCCATTCTTCGGTCGACTTGATTGAAGTGATCCACCTGACTCATCAGGTCGTCTTGAATATGATGAATGGCGTTTTGAAGTTGGTCTTTTTCAGTCACGAAAAGATTCGCAGGGAAGAGACGCATCTCATTCATGTTTTCAATCTTCGAACCGCTTATTGGATCCATATGCTCTATGCTCTCTACCTCATCGCCCCAGAAACTGATTCGAAAAAAGGTTTCAGCGTAAGCCGGGAATATATCGACTGCATCGCCCTTTACACGAAAAGAGCCTCGTTTGAATTCAGCGGTAGTTCTCGCATAAAGCGCGTTGACAAATTTGTGCAAAAGTGCTTGACGCGAAATAATCTCACCAACTTTAAGGTTTACTACGGAATTATTAAACGCTTCAGGATTACCCATGCCGTAGAGACAAGAAACAGAGGCAATTACGATGACATCACGACGACCGGAAAGAAGCGAAGAAGTCGTACTCAAGCGTAATTTCTCAATCTCATCGTTAATGCTTAAGTCCTTTTCGATGTAAAGTCCAGACGACGGTACATAGGCCTCAGGCTGGTAATAGTCGTAGTAGCTTACGAAGTATTCCACTGCATTTTCTGGAAAGAATTCCTTCATCTCCCCATAGAGCTGTGCCGCGAGTGTTTTATTGTGGCATAAAATTAATGTTGGGCGTTGGGTTCGCTCAATGACGTTGGCTACCGTAAAGGTTTTACCGGACCCTGTAACACCTAGTAGAACTTGATCAGCGATTGCGTCGTTCAAGCCTTCCACAAGTTCAGTAATGGCCTGCGGTTGATCCCCCATGGGCTCAAAAGGGGCTTTCAGCTTAAACTCCATCTTCGATTATTTCAACAAGCTATTGAATAATTTACGTAGAGCGGTTAGTTCTTCTACTCGGACTTTATGTGCTTCAATTTTACCTAAAGCAGCATCGAGTAGGGGATTGCCTTTGGCTCCGGAGAAGAACGCGATGTTATTCTCGAGTTGGTGCAATTCTTTTTTCGCTTTATCCATTTCCTCACGGATCCAGCTGCGCTGACGGTGCAAGCCGTCTTGGTCGTCTGCTTCAACAAGCGCCTTTACTTTAGCTTCGAACATCGTACGCTCAAGAACGGAAGGTTCTAGTCCTAAAGCACTCACTTTTTCTGAGAGGAGCGTATCGAAGTCTTGATCGATCTTTCTATTACGCCCGGTAAGTACACCTATTGCAGAAAATTGCTCGCTTGCTTCTATGGCCTCTTCAATAGTTCCGATTGTAGCTTTCTTTAAATCCTTGAGTGCTTTTTGTTTAGACTCGACCACCGCATTGTCTTGCGCTACCTTTGCTTTGCGCTCGCCTTTAAGACGATCGAAAAAGTGATTACAAGCTGCTCTGAATGCTTCCCATAATTTATCACCTTCTTTCTTCGGGACGTAACCGGTGTTTTTCCAGTCCGCTTGGGCCTGTTTGAGCTGCTGCGAAGCACCTGCAATATCATCAGAATCTTTCAAGCTTTCGGCAAGAGCGATCAAGGCTTTTTTCTTCTCGAGACTGTCACGTTGGCGTATTTTTTCCTCTTTATAGAAGTCATTCTTTGCCTTATTGAAACCGCGCTGAGCGGCTTTATAAGCTTCCCATACAGTGTCGTTTTCGTCACTTTTTACAAAACCTATTTCCTTAAATTCTGCACGTAATGCTTCAAGTACTTTACTGGATTTTTGCCAACCGCTGTGCTTTGTTGGTAGTTCGGCCGTCAACGCTTCAATATTTTCTACCACTACTTTTTTTGCAGCAATCTTAGATGCATTGATTTCTAGTAGATTCTCATTGTACTGGTCGCGTAATTCGTGCACTTTTGCTGTTGCAGCTTTTAATCGGTCCCACAAAGCGTCTTTATGTTCCCTAGGAACGGGGCCAATTCTTTTCCACTTACTATGCGTCTGTTGCAACGTTCTAAATAGGGCAGGGCCAGCACCGTCATGAATTCTATCCTCCAATGCTTGGCATAAGGCAACTTTCTCGTCGTAATTATTTTGGTAATCTTTTTCGATGAGATCGTACGCCAATCTTAAAAAGTTGAAGAAGTTGTCTACATGATGGTTGTAGTTGGCCCAAACGGTTCGAGCATCTGCTTTAGGAACCAATCCCGTTTGATTCCAACGTTCGCGCAACCCTTTAAATGTTTCGTATTTATCCTTCGCGGAACCCTCAGCCATCGGAAGGGCTTTCACCTCTTCGATAATAGCGGTTTTTACGGCTAAATTATTACTTAACTCAGCTTCTAGTTGTGTATAGAACGCGCGCAATCTATCGCGGTAACCTCCATAAAGGATGCCTAACGTTTTGCGCTGCGGTTGATCAAACTCAAAGTCTATGATGTTGCCACCTTCTTCCAAATAGGTCGCCTTTGTAGCATCTCTTTCGGCATTTAATTCTTGTAGAATTCTTGACCTTCCGCTTTCCACAATACCCTTGATGCGATGTGGTTCGAATTCTTTGATGTGCTTCTCGATACTTTCTAAAGCAGCTTCGATGCTTAAGGCATCAAAATCGGGGATGGCCAATTTTTTGTCTTTTGGCGCTTCGTGATCTTCCTCTGCTTCGACAGCTTTTACTTCTTCGTTTGCTGCTGAAATGTCTTTCTCTTGAGCTGCATCATTAGTAGCTTCAGTGGATTCAATTTCTCCTTCTGTTGAAGTTTCTGCGACCACTTCTGGTACAGCGTTCTCGTTAGTTTCAGGTGTAGTCTGCTGTTCTTGGTCTTCTTGCATCATCGTCTACAAATTTTTGTAGTAAGCGGCGCGGAACAAATTCCATGCTTTTTTCGCTTGCTCAGTTAACATTATTCTTCCATCTGTGCTGCGCGCTTCTGCATCTTTAGCAGCTTGAAGCAGTGGTGTTGGAAGCGGGTTGTAAATTAGGTCAAATATCGCGAATTCCCGGCTTATAACCCCATCGGGAATAGGTAAATGCACATCGGTATAATCAGGTCCACCCAGCGGTGTACAATTGATCCAAAGTTTATGCTTCTTAAAATCTTCAGCGGTCAATGTGTTGTAATTATTGGGACCTGACTTTCGTGTCAGCATGGTTGAGGTAATACCGCGTTGATTAAGGACATATTGAACAGCCTTTGCCGCGCCGCCAGTCCCGAAAATAAGAGCGCTCGTCGCTTTTGTATTTAATTGATCCAGGGCTTTTTCAATACCAGCACAATCAGTGTTATATCCTACCAAATCCCCTGATTCAAGTACAATAGTGTTCACAGCCCCTATAGCCTTCGCGGTAGGTTCTATCCGGTCGAGTAAAGGCAGTACCGCTTCTTTTAGTGGTATAGTTACATTACACCCTGTTAATCCATGTGTTGTAAAAAGACGTTTTAGTTCCTCTTGTGTGATCGAATCCATTGGAAATAAGTGGTAAGAACCGTTTATTTCCGATACTTCCATAAAGTCGTGATAAAGATCAGGACTGAGGCTGTGTTTGATGGGAAAACCTATGAGCCCTAGCTGTATCATTTAAAGAGTGGGTTTGGATTTTTTATTGCCCGCCCATTCTAAACCGAACACAAGCGCCGCGCCACACAATGCGAGTCCCAATGCTACAAGCCACAATTCGTCTGGAGCTAAATTTTGAGTAACGATAGGAACCGTTTCCTCTTTAGGTGTTCCTTCATGCTTCGTGAAAGTCACCAAAACCTCTTTCCACGGCCAAATCTTATTTAAAGAGCCGAGCAAAAAGCCGCTAAGCAATGCAACTGTGAGATCATGGTATTTTTCGAAAACCCACTTCAAGAGTTTTGTAAAGGAGAGTAATCCCCCTAAAGCACCGATGCCTACCGCAGCAATAATTGCGAATTCCCGATCGGCAATGGCTTCTAAAACGGTAGCATAAGCGCCGAGCAACAGCAAGATGAAGCTTCCACTAATCCCGGGCAGGATCATTGCACAAATGGCTAAGGCCCCGCACAAGACAAGGTAGGCATAGGAGTCTGAACCGGAAGAGGCAGGCAAGGTGGTTATCCAATACGCCAGTACAGCTCCAATAGCAAAGTTTAGAACCGTAGACCATTTCCACTGACTCACTTGCTTCCCAACGATGAAAATACTCGCGAAAACCAAACCAAAGAAAAAGCTCCAAAGATGGATGGGGTAGGTTTCAAGCGTATGCGAGAGCAGGGCTGCTAAACTCAGTACGCTGGTAAAAATCCCAGCGAACAGTACAGCTAAAAAAGTGCCGTTGATGTGGGACCAAAATTCCTTGAATTGACCTTTGAGTAGTAGATGAATTGCTCGTAGATTGAATTGACTCAAGGCGTGAATGAGCGTTTCATAAATGTTAGTTATGAATGCGATTGTACCACCGCTTACTCCTGGGACAACGTCAGCTGCTCCCATAGCCATGCCCTTTAAAAATAAAAAGCCGTATTTCTTAGTC
>JAQWJX010000175.1:0-12109 GCA_029248145.1 Schleiferiaceae bacterium
CCAAGCTCCTGTGGTCTCAATGACCAACGGGCGAACAACGCCGCTAACAGTTAATGAATCTCCAGGGTATGTCGCTGGTGCAGGTTCTGGACCTCCAGTATCACAAGAAGTGATGAATAATGCGCCGAAAACAGCGCTTAAAGCGATTAATTTTTTCATAGGTCGTAATATGTCTTTTAACAATTCACTAAAATATCGAAAAATCATCAATCATTTACATGAAATATGTAAACGGGTAGATGGTCCGAGTATCCGTAGGTGTAGAATTGTCCTAGATAGGCTCTTTTAGGTTTGTAGCCGCCCCATTTAGCGTCAGTTTCCAACAAGAGTGGCGGCGCAAGAATCCTGCCTCGATACTGTCTTTTGCTTCGGTATAGCGCGAGATCAATATGCTGCCATCGGCCTTGAAACTTGTAGGTGCCATTAATGTTTTTAGGATGCGAAAAACCAGGGGCAGTCCAGCCGCTGTCTATGATGTTTTGAAAATAATCTGCGGTAGATACATCGTTAAAGTCCCCAACTATTAATTGGTTTTGGGCGCTATCGCATTCCAATTCCGCCAAAATTGCCAATAAAGCCTTTTTTCGGAAGGGCGCGCTTTTTAATGCACCGCCTCTTTTTGAGGGGAGGTGGACGATGACACTGGTTAAATCGATACTGTCTTTTTGCGACACACTTCTTGAGGCTAAGAGCAACGCATCTCGACTTTTAAAGTGGCCTGAGCTGTAAGTAATGGGTTTACTTTGAAGGATTCGGGAAGTGCTAAGATTAATAAGAGCGCCACAATCGATGCCTCTGTGGTCAGGACTATCAAAATGTACAATTTGCCAAGGTCCGAGGCTTCTAATTGCTTTGTGCTTTGCTAAATCCAGGAGAACTGTGCGGTTTTCTACTTCGGCAACGGCAATAATATCGATAGTATGTTCTGTAGTATTCATTGCACACCGAAGTGCACGAGCAGTCTGTCTAATTTTCAGAAAATAGGTTGGGCTGGCGTAGGAGTATGCCCCGTTTGGTGTAAAATCAAAGTCGTTTTTACCTCGATCGTGCAAAGTGTCAAATAGGTTTTCGACATTATAAAAGAGGATGTGTTGTGCGAAGCCGGAATAGGAGCACAACGAGAATAACAAGCAATAAGTAGAAAGGATAAACCGCATGTGCTCATAACGGCGATTTTCTGCTTATTTATATCCTGTGTTTATAAACAGAGGGTATCAACATTTACTCGAAATACAGCAAGGAAGAGTCGCCGTAACTTAAGAATCGATAATCTTCCTGTAGGGCATGTTGGTAGACTTCCTGCCAGCGTTTTCCAATTCCAGCGCTAACTAATAGAATAAGGGTCGAGCCGGGTTGATGGAAGTTGGTGATGATACCTTTGACCGATTTAATCCGATAGCCAGGCTTTATCATTAGCTGTGTTTTTAATGCAATCGATCGAATATTGTGGGTTTTCAAATATTCTAAAAGCGCTGAATACGCTTCTTCGGTACTAAAGGAGTTGTCTAAGGAGTATGCTTCGAATTGGCCCAAAGCTTCTAATGGCTCACCTTGCAAAATTTTAACTCCCATCCAATGGCAGCTTTCTAGTGTTCTCAAACTCGTCGTTCCAACCGCGAATCTAGTGCCTTTATGAGCTAGGTAGTGTTCGAGCCAATCGCGACTTAAAAGCAATTCCTCTGAATGCATTTCGTGCTTTTCGACTGCGCCATCGTCTAAAGGCTTGAAGGTCCCGGCACCGACGTGAAGCGTAACTTCAAACCAATGGTGATTTTTTTTTGTTAACTGATCAAATAACGTTTGGGTAAAATGCAATCCAGCCGTTGGAGCAGCAACAGAGCCATTACTTGCCGCATAAACGGTTTGGTAACGTTCAACATCTGCATTTTCCGCATCCCTATTCATGTAGGGTGGCAGTGGAATTTTACCAGCAATTTCCAATACAGTGCTAAAAGTAGCTTCGCTGTTCCAGCTAAAATGAATTACGAAAGCGTGACCTATACGTATTCCTTTTTTAGCCGTAAGGACTAGGCCGTCGCCGAGATCTAAATGCAGCGTATGATCTTTCCACCGTTTAAGGTTACCGACGAGACATTCAAATTGTACCTGGTGCGTGGCGTTCATGCTTTCTTCAACACTCCTGTTATAAGGCCCCAGACAAAATACCTCGATGGGTTTGGCGCCCGTGGTCTTGGTAAAATGAAGACGCGCTTTTACGACCCTCGTATTGTTAAATATGAGCTGGGAGTTTTCTGGGAGGAGATCATGAAGTTCTGAGAACCGTTGGTCTTCAATCTTACCATCGCGATACACAAGAAGTTTGCTAGCATCGCGTTGTTCCAATGGGTGGATAGCGATGCGGTGTTCGGGAAGTAGGTAATCGAAATCGGACTTTTGCATGGTAAATTAGCTCGATGCAAATGTAGGTATCGCTACCTTTACCCAAAGAACGAATTCTCGCATGCCTAAAAAGATCATTCTTTCCACTACCAACGACATCAGCACGGACAACCGCGTACACAAGGTGGCCATGCTGTTGCTGGAATTGGGGTACAATGTGCATTGGGTAGGGAGGTTACAGCCGAATAGCGTGCCTCTCGATAGGCCGTATGAGACTACGCGAATGCGTCTGTTGTTTAAAAAAGGCGGTCTATTCTATGCAGAATTTCAAGTGCGGTTATTTTTCTTTCTTTTGCTGAATAGATCGGCGGTATTCGTGTCGAATGATCTCGATACATTGTTGCCTAATTATTTAGTTTCACGTCTTTACCATTCAGAACTCGTTTACGACAGTCATGAATATTTTTGTGGCGTTCCCGAGATACAAGGAAGGTGGGTTAAAAAGGTTTGGCTTGCTGTAGAGCGATTAGTTTTTCCCAAGCTAACACACTCATGGACCGTAAATGAAAGCATTGCTGACCTTTACGAAAAGGATTACGGTATTCGACCTCAGGTGTTTCGGAACATAAGTCCGAAGCCGCATGCATTTGAGCCTAAAACAAGGCGAGAATTAGGTCTGCCGGAGCACTTGTGTATTGCAATAAACCAAGGTTCAGGAATGAATGTTGACCGAGGCCTAGAAGAAGCAGTATCCGCGGTTGCAGGTATGGAAGGATGGCTTTTGATCTTGGTGGGCAGTGGAGATGCTATCCCAAGTTTAAAAGAAAAAGTAGCTCAAGAAGGTTGGCAGGGGAAAGTGAAATTTATTGATCGCATGCCTTATGACCAATTATTGCACTACACGGCCGCTGCTGATGTGGGTTTAAGTCTAGATAAAGATTCAAATATCAATTACCGTTTTTCGCTCCCGAATAAGCTCTTCGACTACATCCATTGCAACACACCTGTTGTGACTTCTCGGGTAATTGAGGTAAAGCGCATTGTTGAGGACTATAATGTTGGACTAACGGTACATGTGGAAAATATATTAGCCTTACGAAGATCAATTGCTGCCGTTGCTGAACATCGGGAAGCCTATGATCCGGGTTTAAAGCATGCTCAAGAAGCTTTGAGTTGGGAAAAGGAGTGTATTCCGCTTAGAAATTTCTACGCCCAATTTTTATAGTGTGTCTCGACAAACGGAGGAGCTTGTAAAAGTCAAAAAGCAATACACTTCGTACCCCACCGATGAGCAATGCGCGTATACTGCTTGCAAATAGGAATCTTAATAGTCGAACTAAGTGCACTATTCCCGAACGTTGAAGTTTTCGGTAGACGGCAAATAATCGGACCTCTTCGTCAATTTTACCTTCTCGAATAAGCGCTGCGAGGTTATCCACGGCAAGGTCAGTTTTGTCAAGAAATTCTACGTCGCTATCTCCGTCTAAATGGTAAGCCGGATTTTCGATGTGTGTTATGGTTTTACACGCGTAACGCAATTCTTGTCCGAATAGAGTGTCTTCGTGCCCGTATTGTTTTAGACGTTCATCAAAAGGATGTTGAAGGAAAGTAGCGCGTAAAATGGCGAAATTAAAGGCACTAAAATTTGCATGAGGGCTTTCTGTACGTTGGTGCGCAGGTATGGCTTCTTTGCGTTGGCCGATCGCATAACGAAGACTAGAGCGGTTCAGCTGGTATGCTGTTCCGCCGACGACAACTTCAGCTTCATTTAGGGCGGTACAATAGGCAACAAGAAATCGATTCGGATGCACGGGAAGTGCGTCAGCGTCAAGAAACAATAAGTACTTACCCGTTGAGGCTTTGGCTATGGTGTTTCTATTGTTACTGCGCCCAAGGCCATTAGGATTATGGAGGTAACGCAAGCTGTATTGGGTCTCCCATTGCTGCGCGTCAGCGGCGGGTTTTGGGTGCTGATCGCCTGCAATGATTTCAACAGTCCAATCTTCAGATAAAGCATGCCTCCCTTGGTCTAGGGCGTATAAAAGTGCGCCGAGATTGTCACCGTAACTAGCAATGCAAATGCTCAACGTATTTTTAATAGGCGCGTCCAAAAGATTCTAGAAGGCTTGTACTTGAGCGCTGCTTACTCCGCCGTTTTCCACTTTTAGTGTGCGGTAAGCATATTTATGGATCAATTGGAAATCGTGTGTTGCCATCAAAACAGCCTTGCCTTGTTCAGTTAAACTAAGTAATAAGCTCATGATTTCTTCTGAGGTACGCGGGTCTAAATTTCCTGTTGGTTCATCGGCAAGGATGATTTTAGGATCATTTAACAGTGCACGCGCTATGGCTACTCTTTGCTGTTCTCCACCTGAGATCTCAAAGGTGCTCTTATGCTTTTTATTCTGCATACCTACTAAGGATAGAACTTCTACAATTCTCGTGGCACGTGCTTCCTTGTCTTTCCAGCCTGTTGCACGAAGAACAAAATCTAGATTGCCTTCAACGCTTCGATCGCTGAGCAATTGAAAGTCTTGAAATACGATGCCTAAATCGCGACGTAAGGCTGGGATGCTTTTATCTTTTAGTCCGTTGAGTTCGTGATCTGCAACCCGGCCTTCTCCTTGCGTTAAGGGCAAGTCACCGTAAAGTGTTTTTAGAACTGAGCTTTTACCTGATCCCGTTTGCCCAATGAGATATACGAATTCACCTGCACTGATTTCGAAGTTTACCGCGCTAAGAACGAGGTGTTTGCCTTGGAAAATAGATGCGTTTTTTAAAGCGACTAAAGCCATTGAGTAAAAGATCAGTTATAGGGCTACAAGCTATTAAATCCTCACTAGAATACATACCAAAGTAGCGAGGTTCTGCGTTTTTTCATGTGAATAACTCCCCTTAATAAACCTGTTTTACCGTACCACGTGCGAAGGGCTACGTTTATTTTTAAGGATAAACCTGAAAATGATGAGAAGATTTCTCTACAGCGCGTTGTTGCTGGCCTTTACTCATTTAGGTATGGCTCAAGAAACACCTTTGGAGGTGGGACTTGAAGCAACCTACAGTGAAAGTGTTAATTTGTTTGAAGACGGACTCTATGCAGCCGCAAGAGTTGGTTTTGACGAACTGCTTGAGTCTAATTTACCGACGCAGAGCTTTTTGAAGGAGGAGAGTAGCTTTTATCGAGCGCTCTGCGCACTTTATCTGATGAATGAAAACAGCGAATACTTTTTGACGTATTTCGCTCAAACGTATCCCTTGAGTCCGCGTTGGCAAGAAGCACACATTACAGCGGCAAATTATTACTTTAATAATCGCAGATATAAGAAAGTCGTACAATGGCTTGGGGCCATTGATCAGCAGGATGTTGCGTCAAGTTTTAGAAGTGAATACTATTTTAAATTGGCTTACAGTTATCTGATGGCCAAGGATGTAGATAAGGCTCGAAATCTATTTTTTCAAGGCAAGGATTACAAAGGAGAATACCGCAGTCATCACAGGTATTATTATGGACACATTGCTTACGAGGCTGAGCAGTACAGCACTGCTGTTGAGCAGTTTAAATTGCTGGTGGGTGATGATAGATTCGGAGGCGTAGTGCCTTATTACTTAAGTCAGATTTACTATAAGACGGGCGAAATTGATGAATTATTGCGTGTTGGAGAGGCGTTATTGGAGCAAGCGGTAGCCTCAAGAGCTGCTGAGGTTGCAAAACTCATCGGGGAAGGCTATTACCAAAAGAAAGATTGGAAATCAGCAGCACTATATTTGGAAAAACACCAGGTGCTTGGTGGTAAGCTAGACCAGCAAGACCATTATAAATTAGGTTTTGTGCTTTACAAGACTAACCGTTACGAAGAGGCGATAAGTGCATTTAATAAGATTCACAATCGGGGAGATGATTTAGGGCAGAGTGCTTATTACCATCTGGCAGATTGCTATTTAAAAACCGGCAAAAAAACCGAGGCTCAATCCGCTTTTTTCCGTGCTAGTGAAAGTGGAAAAGATCAGTCGCTACGTGAAGACGCCTATTTTAATTACGCAAAATTGGCCTATGATTCTAGTACCCCTTTTGAACAGCCTTTAGATATTTTTAAAGCCTTTTTAAGCACCTATCCCAACAGTCGTCACCGACAAGAAGCGAATGAATACCTCGCGAATTTATACCTAAACTCTAAAGATTACGAGAGTGCGATGAAAGCAATTTCGGCTGCAGGTTTAGATCAACCGACCATGCAAGGCGCTTATCAAAAGGTAGCTTATTTTAGAGGAGTGCAGCATTTTAATGCAATACAGTATGCCGCTGCAAGGCGTTTATTCAAGAAGTCTTTAGACTATCCATTAAATAATGTCTATGCGGCTTTAGCGCATTATTGGCTGGCAGAGATTGCATATCGAGAAGACGATTTTGATGCAGCGCTCATAGAAATTAGTAGCTTCGAGGCAACGCCGGGTTCTGCAACACTTAGTGAATACAGACGCAGCTTATACAATAAAGGATATGCGTATTTCTCGAAAGAAGATTACCGCAATGCGGCAACTACTTTCCGGTTGTTCCTTAATAGTGCTAAACTTGGGAAAAAATTGGCAAATGACGCGGAACTCCGACTGGCAGACTCCTATTTTATGACGGCCCAATATGCCAACGCCATAACGTATTACACCACTTACCTCGGAAGGCAAGTTCCTGACGCCGATTATGCGGCATTCCAACGTTCGCTTTGTTATGGATTAGTTGATGAGCCTCAGAAAAAGGGGGATGCCTTGGAAGCTTTAGTGAAGCGATTCCCGAATTCTGTATACGCAACTGATGCGTATTTTGAGTTGGGAGAAACATACATGAAGCTGGGTAAAAACAAGCGCGCTGAAGAGATCTTCAATGCTTTTACAGCAGATTATCCTAAGAGTCGTTTTGTTAAGAATGCGCATGTGGCACTGGGGTTGATTTATCGCATGCAGGGGAATGGCGAGGAGGCTTTAACCGCATTTAAAAGGGTTGTTGAAACGTATCCAAATACCCCTGAAAGTAAAGAGGCATTGGGACTGGCGAAAATTCAATATTCGGAGCTGGACCAATTAGGAGACTATGTCGATTGGATACAAACGCTTACGGGTACAGATATTGGCCAGAGTGCACTGGATTCAACACTTTACAATGGTGCATTTGACCGTTACAGTCTAGGAGATTGCCCTGGTGCGAAAAAAGGCATGTTGGAATACCTCGCGAAATTCCCTGATGGTATTTTCCAGGTTCCTGCGAATTATTACATGGCTGAATGCGCTTTTGCTGAGGGCGAAGATGCAATGGCGACCACAGGTTATGAAGCTGTGGAGCGCTCTGGAGAATTGAGTTTTCGTAAAAGGACAGTGGAGCGTTTGGCGAGCTTGTATTATGCAGATGAAGATTACGAAGATGCATTCACCTATTTCCAGCAAGTGGTTAGTCTAGTCGGGAATGCGGATGAAGGTCGTCGAGCGCGCTTAGGGCTAATGCGCTGCGCGAAGGCATTAGAGAATATCCCTGTTATTATGCAATATGCTGAAAGCCTATTACAGGATGAAGGCCTTCCTGCAGAATGGCGTTCAGAGGCATTAATGAATGCTGCACGTAGTGCCTTGCAAATGAGCGACAGTGCCAATGCAAAACGCTATTATACCCAAGTAGCAGAAGAGATTAAAGGAGAGGCACAGGCTGAATCGAACTATTATTTAGCTGAATTCGAATTTGTACAGGCAAAATATGAAGCTTCGAATGAGCGAATCTTCTGGATGATTGATAATTTACCTACCTATCCGCAATGGCGATGGAAATCTTTATTGCTTATGGCAAAAAATTATGCCGGCCTTCAAGATGATTTCCAAGCAAATTACACACTTGATTTCATTATCGAAAATGCTGACTTTGGCACTTTGGCGCAGGAGGCACAACAGTTCAAGGCTGATCTAGCACTGAGTCGTGAACGGGAGTCGCAGATGACCTTTGGCGTAGATAGTTTAAAAGTAGAAGGATCGGAATTAGAGGAGTTAGAAGAAATTGAAGAGTAACGACATATGAAAAGGACAGTACTATTAGGACTCATGTTGTTGCCAGTTTTGGCTTGGAGTCAAGAGGAATCAGGCGATGAAGTGAAAAGCGTCGAAATTAGAGTAGTCGAAGATTACAAAGCGCAGGTGCGTTCGGCGCATAAAATTTCTGAGCAACCGTCATTTGCGGATACAACCTCGGAAAAGTTAGACGTAAATGTTCGCATTCAACCGAAGGGAATGGTCATAGATTTTGATCCAGATCCTATACCGAGCATACGACTAGGTAGAGTGAAACTACCTAAACTACCTACGCAAAAAGTGAGTCTAGGTGCGGGTAATTATACCGGGACTTATGCCAGTTTTGTTCTTTCGTCGCCACGGAGTAAGAAGAACGTTTGGGGTATAAAAGCGTTGCACGACGGTACACTTGGTGGTGTAAATAGTCCGTTTTATACCCAGCCTACTTACGAGAATACGCTTTTGGCCGATTTTCAGCGGGCGACTAAGAATTGGAACTTCAAAACTCAAGCGCTCCTCCAAGCGAACTACCACAGTTTTTTTGGTGCAGCAGAGACTGGCGTATTAGACACCGTACGCGGGGCTTGGCAGCAGACTTATGGCATAAATCAGCAATGGTTGAGAACCTCTAATCCTACAAGTAAGGTGTTAGCGACATATCGTAGAGGTGGAATTTCGTACCTATATACTCATGCTGGTTTTGCCACGAGTGAGCACCTGGCTAAAACAGCACACACCATTGAGCTAGAGGCAGGTGATCAGGAAATTAATCTAGAATTAGGTTATCAGTTTTCACAATACAATGGTTGGTTTCGAGCAGGTGGACAATACCACAATTTCACAATAGCCCCTGTTACACAGGGTAAAAATGGTATACTCTCTTATGAATTCGGTTTGAATTTTAGCGGTACGCAAACATCCGGCCTTACTCAAGATCGATTCGAATTCTATGTGTTTCCGAAAGTAAATCTTCAAGCAGAAATTTTACGCCGGACCCTTGCTATATACGGGGGATGGGATGGTTCTTCAAAGCAACAAACGTTACAAAACTTGATTCAAGAAGTACCGCAAATATCGTTAGATCAGGAATTTAGATTATCAGGTCAAAATCGCGGTTACGTAGGAATGCAAGGTGCGCTTACAGGTAAGCTGCAATATAGATTAGAAGGTGCCATGACGTTTATGAACGATGCAGTTCAATTCACGAGAGACACTTTGCTTTCACCTGTCGATTTGAATGGAACACTTCTTCCTGCCCTTTCTGTGGGCTACGCGGATCAGGTTCTGAAAACCTCCTTCAGAGGAGAGTTGAACTTGCCCCTTAAGCAGCTTACGGTAAGCACCTATGCCCAGTTTAACGCGTATTCTGGCAATGCTTACTTTGGCCGCGAAGGTCAGATAATTGGCGGTCTACTGTCCTATGAGATCAATGATCTACGCGTTGCAGCCGCTGCGAAGCACGTAAGTGGCAGGTACGTGGGGGATGCTCCTGAACTAGGCTTAGAGGCTTTTACGGATGTTAATCTACAATTAGGCTACGAAATCAATGATAATCTGAGCATCAGCTTGCGTGCCTATAACCTGCTTAATCAGGACTACCAAATCTATTTGGGGTATCGCGTTAGAGGCGTCAGGGGTTTATTCGTGTTAAACTACCAATTCTAAGGGAATCGAGGCGATCGCAAACCGCGTAAATGTTAATAAAAATGTTGGTAAATGAAGAGGGGCTTCGTGTCCCTTTTCTCGCTTTTTGGGTACCTAAAAGGTATCTTTGTTAGGATAGCATTAAACATAACTTCATCTTAAGTTTATGAGCGAAGAGCAAAAGAATTATGACGGTGGATCCATTCAGATCCTTGAAGGGTTAGAAGCCGTTCGAAAGCGTCCAGCGATGTACATTGGAGACATCGGTGTTAAGGGACTCCACCACCTTGTTTACGAAGTAGTAGATAACTCTATTGATGAGGCCTTATCG
Organism: Schleiferiaceae bacterium; assembly: GCA_029248145.1. Classification (GTDB taxonomy): domain Bacteria; phylum Bacteroidota; class Bacteroidia; order Flavobacteriales; family Schleiferiaceae; genus UBA10364. The sequence goes on from JAQWJX010000175.1 coordinate 10,358, forward strand.
GGTCATGCATCGGATATATATGTAACCATTAATGAGGATGACAGTATCACCGTTAAGGATGACGGTCGAGGAATTCCTATTGATCTACACCCAAAAGATGGACGCTCCACTTTAGAAGTAGTAATGACCGTTCTTCACGCTGGTGGAAAGTTTGATAAAGACTCGTACAAAGTATCCGGTGGATTACATGGGGTAGGTGTGAGTTGTGTGAATGCACTTTCCATCATGTTGCACGCTGAAGTGCACAAGGACGGTAAAAAACATGAGGTTGAATTTTCACGCGGTGCAGCGAAATACCCTACGCGTGAAATCGGGACTACGGATTACCGTGGTACCATCGTTACCTTCAAGCCTGATGCAGAAATCTTTGAGGAATTAGAGTACCAGTACGAGATTTTAGCGAAACGCATGCGCGAATTAGCTTTCTTGAATAAAGGAATTTCTATAACACTAACAGATCTTCGTGAGAAGGATGAAAAAGGTGAATATATAGGACAGCGCTTCCACAGTGAAGATGGATTGGCAGGGTTTGTTAAATACATTGATGCCAACCGCGAGGTGATTATGCCGGAAGTGATGTCAATGGAAGGCGAACGCGACGGAATACCTGTTGAGGTTGCTATGCATTACAACACGAGCTACAACGAGAACATCCACTCGTACGTAAACAACATCAACACGCATGAAGGAGGGACGCACCTTGCCGGTTTCCGTCGCGCCTTGACGCGTACATTGAAGAAATATGCCGATGAAAGCGGTCTTCTAGCAAAAGAGAAAATAGAAGTAAGTGGCGACGACTTTAGAGAAGGTTTGACTGCAGTGATTTCTGTAAAGGTCATGGAGCCTCAGTTTGAAGGACAGACGAAAACAAAGCTCGGTAACAAAGAAGTAAGTGGTGCCGTAGATAAGCTGGTAGGTGAGATGCTAACGGCTTTTCTTGAAGAACATCCATCACAGGCAAAGATTATCGTTCAAAAGGTATTGCTAGCAGCGAAAGCTCGCGTCGCCGCAAAAAAGGCACGCGAAATGGTGCAGCGTAAAGGAACAATGTCCTCTATGGGCTTGCCCGGTAAGTTGAGCGATTGTTCTGAAACAGATCCCGAAGTATGTGAAATATTCCTTGTAGAGGGAGATTCAGCAGGCGGTACGGCGAAACAAGGTCGGGATCGTAACTTCCAAGCAATTCTTCCACTCCGTGGTAAGATTTTAAATGTTGAAAAAGCGATATCACACAAGGTCTTCGAAAACGAGGAGATCAAAAACATGTATACCGCTCTAGGTGTAAGTGTGGGGACCGAGGAAGACCATCGAGCACTCAATATTGATAAATTACGCTACCATAAGATTGTCATCATGACGGATGCCGATGTAGACGGTAGCCACATTTCAACCTTGATTTTGACGTTCTTCTTCCGTTACATGCGAGAATTAGTAGAAAAGGGATACGTTTATATTGCAACCCCTCCACTTTACTTAGTGAAGAAAGGATCGAAATCATCGTATGCTTGGGATGATAAGCAACGCGATCAACTCCAGTTTGAATACGGTGGCGATACAGGCCAGGGAGTAGGAATTCAGCGTTACAAAGGTCTTGGTGAGATGAATGCCGATCAATTGTGGGAGACTACAATGAATCCGGAGGAGCGCATATTGAAGCAAGTGACCATAGACGATAGCGCTGAGGCTGATCGTGTATTCTCTATGCTCATGGGCGATGAAGTTCCGCCTCGTAAAGATTTTATTGAGCGCAAC